>JAZRSP010000162.1:0-3025 GCA_045651565.1 Victivallaceae bacterium
GTTGGTCAGATGGTCACGTAGAAACCATGGATGACAAAGCAGTAAGAGCGGCTTTGGATGCTGATGACTATAATGATAATTTCGCTTATTACTTATCTGGCGCAACAAAAACTTTAGCAGCTAATTAATAGCGATAATTGATTTTTAACAGATACAAAAGAAAATTTTGTATCTGTTTTTTTGATAAATATTTTAAAAGGGAAAAATTTTTATGAATTTTAAAGGTTTATTTTTAGGTGTCGCAGCTATTGCCTCCACCATAGTAATCGCAAAAGACCCATTTGGCACTGAAATTTTGGATGGAGGCAAAGTTATTTTAGGTAATTTAACTTTGGTTGGTTCAACTAATGAGCATATGAATTTCTGTTTTGCGAATAACTTCCCAGATGGAACTATTTATATGAATCACTCTGAGGGTATTCATACTGTTACAGAATATGGGGCATGGCGTCGTTCATTGGATAATGGTAAGACTTGGGAAAAGACTCCTTTCGGTTTTGGCGGATTCAATACTTTTGTTAATAAAGAAGGCAAAAAGTGTCAAGTCGGCTGTTGGGATGATAATTTATCAGATACTCATAAAATCCGTTTGCAAGTTATGAATGATGAGCAGACTGGTTTTACCGATTATTACAGCACTATTAAACTTCCTTTCGTAAGTACTTTTAGATTGCATAGAGAGGTTTTGCGTACCCGTGACGGCAGATTGTTGCTTAATGGTTATTTGAGAAAAGAAAATGACTCTAAATTTACCGCTTTTGTAATTGAGTCAAAAGATGATGGAAAAACTTGGAATTACCTCGCAACTATTATGGATGATCCTGAAAAAAAATATCCAGAAGGACCAAATGAAACCGCGATGGTAGAGTTGGCAAATGGTGATATTTTAGCTTATGTCCGTACTGGTGGTCATCTTACTCCAATGTTCCAATTCCGCAGTAAAGACGGCGGTAAAACTTGGGGAGATATGACAGAGGTTGATAAAGGCGGAGTTAATCCGGCAGCGAGAGTACTTAAAAACGGTACATTGGTTTTAATTAGCGGTCGTCCAAATCTCTATCTCTATATTGACTTTACTGGTACAGGAACTAATTATCAAAAATATACTGTTTGGAAAGGTTCTGGCAGTTCATATGCTTCAGTTCTGGAGATTGAGCCGAACAAGGTTATGGTAATTTACGATGAACGCGATTTTGGAGTATGGAGAAATGGTTCTCGCTTCAGCAGAATTATGGCTGTTACTTATGATATTGTCAAAGACGATGCTCTTAAAGCTTCAAAAATCTCTCACCCTGAAGCGAAAAATTACAAGCATTTCTACTCTCCGGAATGCAAACATTCTTTGGACTATCGCAATATGTTTATGCCATACTGTCTGCTTGATAAATCCGCAACCCAAGCTAAAGGTACATGGTATGAAATTATGCAGATTGCTGAGCGTCCTCATCTAGTATTGCATCTTGAATTCAAAGGTGAAGACGCACCATTTAGATTTTCACATTATGTCAAAGAAATTGACGAGGATATTAATGGCATTGAAGTTGGCTGGGAACTTCGTGTAAGTGATATGAGTTTAGACACTCCGCAATTCCGAGTTATGGTTCAGTTAGAGAAGAGTTCTTCGCTGACCTATGTTGGTTGCGGTAAAGATGCAATTTTTGTTTTTGAAAATGGCGAACAGAAAAAAATCCCTTGCAAAATCAGCGACGGTTTTAATAGTTACAAATTAATAACTGATGCTAAAACTAATAGTTTCATTGCTTTGGTTAACGGCAAAGAAGTTTATCGAGGCAAAATGGTTAAACAGAGTGGTGAAATCAGTAATAAATTGCAAGTCGGCGACGGTTCAAATCAAATCCATGGGGCAGTTGATCTCTCATATTTAGGATTTAATTATAAATAAGAATTAAGATTGTAATTCCTTTGTATAAGGCTATGCATGTTTTGCATAGCTTTTTTTTGAGGTTTGTACAATCTCAAATTTCACACAAAGGGCAAATATATTAATGTTGTGTATCTATGTTGGTAAGACAAGTCATACCACCGTCATCCAGATAAGTAAATGATGAAGGAGTTAGCAAAAAACTATTTTTTTTCGGGATTTGCCTCTTGACAATTAAAAATCTTGTGCTATACTATAAGTATAGTTTGGATTATTTGAAGTAACAACCAACAACTCGATGAGGGTGAATTTGAACAAATTTTTCATATTTTTACCTTTCTATTAACGTTTTTGTTCATTTTTAATTGTTTTTACCATTACTTGAAGTGACAGTTGTCATTGCAATCATTGCAATTCTCGCAGGAATGTTGCTCCCGGCACTTAACAAGGCTCGTGAAAAGGCTCGTGCTGCAAGTTGTATGAGCAACAAAAAACAGTGCTTGCTCGGCATCACAATGTATTGCCAAGACCACAACGGTAATATTATTTTGCGTTCAAGCAAAGCAGAACAGGGTGTTATCAGAGATGATACCGGTGCTGTACAACCTCATGTAGCTTGGTTCAATCGTATCAAGGCGACCGGTTATGTGACTGCTCCTGTTACTGCTGCGCGTTGTCCCTCATTGACAGCACCTGCTCCCAAAGATGATGATAACGGCGCCCAGCGTGATAATACTTTCGGTATGCCTCGCAAATGGAGTGAATGGACTGCATACCTGGGAACTTCAGCAATTTTCAACGAAGGCAATGGTGATGCAGCAATGAATATTTATAACATGAAATCTTCAAAGTTGATTATGAGTGATTCAGTAAGTGCTTCAGGTACTCAAACTTTTGCATGGCACTACAATCCTGCAAATGACAACATGGGAATTTTTGCTCATGGAGACAGAGCTCCTATGGGCTGGTCAGACGGCAGTGTAAGTTCTATGGATGCCAAAGAGGTTGCTGCGGAATTTAAAGATAATGGTGGCGGAAATGTTTTCAACTACTGGAAAGATAATGTAAAAACTTCAATTACCATCAACTAATTTTTAGAATAATGCTTACACAAGAGTATGGAAAAAATCCATACTCTTTTTT
>JAZRSP010000163.1:0-8692 GCA_045651565.1 Victivallaceae bacterium
CTATTACGCTCACGCACTTGTCAGAGCGGTTTTGAAAATAATAAAAATAAATAGACTGGAAATTTAGAGGAGAGTAGCGAAAGCGTATCTCTCCTATGAATTTCCTCGAAGTCCAGCACCAGTGCTGGCGTCGAGGGGGTCATAGGGGGAGACGACGCAAGTCTCCCCCTAAAAAAAACTAAAAAAGTTCGAGTTGTTCGGGTTCTTTTGATTGTTGCAGAGAGTCGGGGATAGTGACATTTTGCAGCCAATCGGCGAGAGAGATTGTTTGGATGCCGAATTTTTGAGCCTTGGCGAGTTTGGTGCTTTTTTCGTTTAAATCGTTAGCGACCAGCAAGTTAAGGCTTGAATTGACATCATCGGCAATTTCGTAGTTATTTGCTTTGGCGATATTTTCATAATAGGAACGCTTTTCGGGCATTTTGCCGGTAAAGCAGATTTTCAACTTTTCGACACCGCCTTTGGTTGATTCTATGAGCAGGGCGTTTCTGAATTCATTAATGTAGTCAGCTTGGGCGGTAAATTCCTCAACCAAGGATTTTGCTCTTTCTGGACCGATACCCCGAATGGCGCAAAACTCCTCTTCGGTCATGGTGAAAAGTTCATCGAGGGTGTGTTCACTTAAAAGCAGTTTCGCCATATTTATCCCGACATGGGCGATATTCAGAGCCGCTAAAAGCTGATAATCTTTGATATTTCTTGCTCGTTGAAGTTCATTAAAAAGGTTGTTGATTTTCTTACTTTTGAAGTTCGGAAGTTTTTCTAAATCGCCTTTATTGAGAGCAAAAATATCTTTCAGATTTTTGACATTGAGAATCGTCATCATATTGCGAATATTGGGAAGACCGAGTTCTTCGATTCCGATACTTTTTACCGAAGCGTAGAGGCGTTGCAAATTGCTTTCGAAACAGTCGGGATTGACACAGCAAATTTCCGGGCCCTTGCGAATTAATTTACTGGAACAGCAGGGGCAGTTTTCGATTAAAACCGACTGTCGGAGCAAGCCGGGCGAGGATTCTTTGATATAAGGAATAACATCGCCTGCGCGTTCAATCAGGACGGTATCTCCGATTTGAATATCACGATCAAGCACATTTTGATAGTTGTGCAAAGTAGCATGTTTAATGGTTATTCCGCCGATGTCGATAGGTTCAATTTCTGCAACCGGAGTAAGGCAATTTTTGCCGAAACTCCATTCAACATCAATGATAGTGCTTTCTTTCGCAACATTTTGAAACTTGAAAGCGATTTCGCCTCTTGGGTGGTGGGCGGTATTACCGAGTGACTTGCGATACTCTTTGTCTGCAAGTTTGAGGACGATACCGTCAAGGGGGTAGGGGAGTTTCTCAAAATCGCTGATAATAGAATCCCATTGACTCTCGATTTCGCAGAGGCTGACTTCGACAGAGAAAAGTTCGTAATCAACCAAAGTTAAGAAACTTTTGAGATTTTTCATAGCAAATTCAAGTTGCGAGATGTATTTCTGCTCTTTTAAAACCATGAATCCGGTCAAAATATTTCTGGAATTTTTGTAAGTAATCCCATTCGGGCGGATTGAATTTTGAATGGTTTTGAAGCGGTCTTTGCGTACCAGAATTTCACCACGGGCATTGCGGTTGAGTTTGCCGATATAGTTCGGGCATTCAAGTTCGATTAAAGGTATTTTGTCCGAGATGTTTTCTCCATGGTAGCCGTCGCCGCGAGTTGAGAGAATACCATTCTCAAATTTTGCGGAAATTCCGTCGTATTTGGGTTCAATCAGGAAATTTTCGGCATCGCTTCTTGCGTATTTTCGCGCCCAATCCATTATTTCACCAAGCGAATACGCTTTGTCAAGCGAAAGCAATGGTTCTGCGTGAGCGACACTCCCCATAGATGATACATGCGGAGTATAAATCGCACTGATTAATTCATTCTCCGGGTCAAGCGAACGCAACGCTTGAATCAGCGAATCGTATTTTACATCGCTGATTTCGGGACTTCCTTTGTCCCAGTAAGCCTGATTGTGGTATCTGATTAAATTTTCTAATTCACTCTTGGAGAGTTTATCAATATCAAAATTTATGTAGTCCATTCTTCACCAAATTCCGTTAAAAAATGTTGTCATTTATAAAAATATATAAATATAATTCATTTTTTCAAGTTTTTTAATGCAAATTTTTAAAATTTATGCTAAATTAATAAGCGATAATATTTTTTATGTCAGAAAATATGGAAAAAATTTATAAAATTAAACAAGGATTTGAAAAATGGCAAAAGAATTTAATGTAGCAGTAGCAGGTGCTACCGGTGCAGTCGGTGTGGAAATGCTTAAAACTTTGGAAAAACGCAATTTCCCGATTAAAAATTTGAAACTTTTGGCTTCAGCTCGTTCAGCAGGTCAGGTTGTTGAGTTCAAAGGCGAAAAACTCGTTATCGAAGAGATGACTGAAAATTCATTCAAGGGAGTTGATATTGCTCTTTTTAGTGCAGGCGGCGATATCTCTAAACAGTTCCGCAAGTCAGTTGTTGATGCAGGCGCAGTAATGATTGACAATTCAAGCGCTTTCCGCATGGAAGCAGGAGTTCCTTTGATCGTTCCCGAAGTCAACCCCGAAGATATTAAAAATCACAACGGCGTTATCGCTAACCCCAATTGCTCAACTATTATCATGTTGGTCGCAGTTGCTCCTTTGCACCGTGCAAAGAAACTTAAACGCCTCGTCGCTGCAACTTATCAGGCAACCAGCGGTGCAGGTGCTAAAGGTATGAGCGAAATGCTCACTCAAACCCAGCAGGTTTTGAATGGCGAAGCAATCAATCCGCAAGTTTTTGCACACAGAATTGCTTTTAACTTGATTCCGCACATCGACGCTTTCACCGACAATGGTTACACCAAAGAAGAGTTGAAAATGCTCAATGAAACCCGTAAAATGCTCCATGATGACAGCATCAATATCTCTTGTACCTGCGTCCGTGTACCGGTAATGAGAGCTCACAGTGAAGCATTGAATTTGGAATTTGCCGATGACATCACTCCCGAAGAAGCAAGAGCAATTCTCGCAACTGCTCCGGGCGTAACCGTAGTCGATGATATTGCAAACAAAGTTTATCCGATGCCGGTTGATGCAACCGAACAGTACAATGTTTTGGTTGGTCGTATCCGTCAGGATGTTTCTCGCAATGACAAAAAAGGTTTGGATATTTTCGTTGCAGGCGATCAGGTGCTTAAAGGTGCCGCACTTAATGCAGTTCAGATTGCTGAATTGTTATAATTTTTAAACTTTCAAGACGGAATATGACGACAAAACCATAGGTCGTTAATTGTTCCGTCTTTTTTATTTTTTTGGTAAGTTATGGACGATATAAAACAATTTTTCTCGCAGACAATAAATATGATTTATGCATTAATTGCGCTTAATGCGATACTTTTTCTAAGTGGTATAGAAATGCCGTTGAAAAGTGAAAATATTCATATTGCCGATATTTTCGGAGCGATTTTTACTCATTTTGATTTCGGACACTTGTTTTTCAATATGTTCGGGCTTTATATTTTCGGGACACTGCTGGTTCGAGCTTTGAAACCGTGGCAGTTTTTGCTGCTCTATCTGATAAGCGGAGTTGTCGGGAATTTGATTTTTATGTTGTTTTTCAGAAGCGAAAATTATATTCTCATGGGTGCAAGCGGAGCGGTGTATGGTATTATGGTTGCCGCTGCGATGGTTGAGCCTGACCGTAGATTCATGTTGATAATTCTGCCGTTCATGCCGTTAAAAACCAAAACGTTGGTCGTAGTCTATACCGTTATTGAAATTTTAAGCCAGATGAGCGGTTCGGTCAGTACTACTGCCCACTTGGCGCACTTGGGGGGAATTGTCGGAGGGTATTTGTTTGTGGAGATATTTGCTCGCAAAGCGATTGCGTGGGAGCCTTTATTCTTTTTGAGAAGAAAACATCCAGCACCGACTGTTGTTCCGCCGAAACAGCCGCAAGTTTTTACCTTTAATAGTCCTTTCCCGGTGCCAGTCAGCCAGAAAGAACTTGATTATCTGCTTGATAAGGTTTCGCAGGGTGGTATTAACTCACTTACTCCCGAAGAACTCGTACGCTTGCGTCAGGCTCGTGAACAGATTATTTATACACAGAAAATGCAGCAGCAAAATAAAGAGGACAAGTAATTATGACTCTTACAACTTCACTTTTTGATTATGAACTTCCCGAAGATTTAATTGCCCAATATCCAGCAGACAGGCGAGGGGATTCCAAAATGTTGGTGCTTGACCCGAATGACGGTCATTGTGAAATTCACCCTTTTGCAGATATTGTAAATTATTTGAATGCCGGAGATGTGATGGTTTGCAACAATACCAAAGTCCTCCGCGGCAGAATGTACGGTATCAAAAACGGCGAAGTCGGCGGTGCTAAATTTGAAATGCTGCTTATCGCCCAGTTGGATAAAAATAACCCGAAACGCTGGTCGGCTCTGCTTCGTCCCGGAAAAAGAGCAAAGGCAGGGACTTTTGTTCAACTTACCACAGATGACGGTTATTTGAATGATGACGGTGACGGCTTCACCGTTTTAGGAAGATTCGATGACGATACATTTGAAATAGAATTTAATATTGACGATATCGAGAAGTTGCAGAAAGTTTATGGTCATATTCCTTTGCCTCCGTATATCAGAAGAAGTGATAGTGCGAGCGATAGTGACCGCTATCAAACCCTTTTTGCCCGTGAAGCAGGTGCGGTTGCTGCACCGACTGCCGGTTTGCATTTCTCTGCACAGATTCTAGAAGAATTAGAGAAAAAAGGGGTGCAGAAAAAAGAACTTACGCTCCATGTCGGCCCCGGAACTTTTAAAACTGTCAGCGTGGAAAATGTCGCTGAACACAAAATGCACTTTGAAGAATATACTTTGCCGCAGGATACTGCCGAAGCCATAAATTCTGCCAAAAAGGCAAATCGTAATGTTTTGGCAATCGGTACTACCAGTGTCAGAACTTTGGAGAGTTGTGTTTCGCGAGAGAGCGGTCTATTGGAAGCCAAAAGTGCCGGAACGGATATTTTTATTTATCCGCCGTATGAAATTAAGTCATGCAACATGCTTCTTACTAATTTTCATTTGCCGAAAAGTACCTTGTTGATGCTGGTAAGTTGCTTTGTTGACCGTGAAATGATGCTTCAAGCGTATGAATTTGCCAAAGAAAATCGAATGAGATTTTACAGTTACGGGGATTGCATGTTGATTTTGCCGAGGAAAAAGTCTTGAAAATCATAAGAAATATAATTAAATTAATTCCTATTTTTTTTCTGCTGTTTCTGCCGTCATGTCAAAGTTTTACGGAGCGGAGAAACAGTCAAAATAATACGCTTTTTGATTCCGCATTGCAGTTGACTTATGATAGTTCGCTGATTATCAAAAAGGCGGAAATTTTTGATGATTTCAATAATGAATTTAATCATGGAAGTAGCAGTTCCAAATTGAATAAATTGGATTTGGTGCTATCTTCAGAGAACTACTCAACAATAGAAAAAAATGAGTTGCTTCTGGATAGTTTGAATCGTGGAATTATCTATAATATTTTGGCATTCAAGTTCGATAAGCGAGAAGAATTAATTGATTTTTACGCCAAAAGAGAGTTGAAATTTCAACTTCACAAGTCGATGTATGGGTATTTTTTCTACAAAGATTTGCTTGATTACTGCAAAAGGAAAAATCTGCTCGATGAGCAAAGCGAAAAAATTTTGCAAGCCCAGATGGATAAGTGCGAATTGGCGTATGTCAGTTTGACCAATCAGGGGTTGGGTAATGTTGCAATATCAATGGATGTGCCGGCAGACTTTTTTAATCTTGAAAATGATGTGCTTTTGACTATTCTGAATAACAATAAGGCGTTTTATTCGGAATATAATAGTGCATATTTGGAGATTGCCCGCAAAGTAATGGAACAACTGCCTCCCTATAATTCCGATTTTGAGAGCGCAATAAAATTTAATGAACTGCTTTTTAAAGCACCTAAAAGTTTGTACAAAGATTACTCTGATGAGCTTTTTATACAGTCAGATTGCAGTATGATTTTCGGGATAATCGGAATTAGTTATCAGTTGGATTTAGTTATGGATAATCTCAAAAAACTTGAAACCGAGTATGCCATAAAGAGTAATGAATATATTTTGGCAGAGCGGGAACACAGTGCCGATTTGACGAAAAAGTTTTTAGCGATGAAGCAGTTGGAACTTGATAGATTTAACTATTTTTTGCGAATTTATTATTTGCGGGGAAAAGATTTGAAGCAAAATTTTAATGGGATTTCTCATAAAATTCCGTCTAATATTCAGTTCGTATTAACTAATACAATTCTTGATATCATCGGAGAAAATTTTTAAGTAAGAAATCAGGAAAGTTTGAGGCGTCCCAAACTTCCCTTTTTGTGGTGATAAAATTAGAATGTGCAATTAAAAATAATTGTGGCAACTTCAATTGTTCGTGACTCAAATTTTTGTTGAGAAAAAGTTAGAGATTCAAAATTAATATCCTGCATAACTACATTATTGCCGATAATTTGCCGATTGAGAGCGGTAATGAAATTTTTTGCATTTTCTGCTTTTTCGGTGAGAGTACCGAGGTCATCATGATAGATTGCCAGCGAGAAGTTATAGATTTCTCTCGGTGAAAACCTATGAGTTTTTTGAACGCCATTATGATGAAAAACAGCAAAAGATCTTGTCGGAAAATTAAAATCTTTTTCCGCAAAAAAGAGATTTTCGGCAACATTATTGTCTTTAAAAAGTTGAAAAATTGCATTGGTTTTTTGCATAAATATACCTCCATGTTTTTTTTATAGTGGTAAATTTGTCAACTTTATCTTAAAAAAAACTTAATTTCACTTGATATTTCCAGAAAAAGTGGTATATTAAAATGTTATATAGTATAGTTAAAATCAATGATAGGTTAATCATCTACATATTTGAGGTAAATTATGGTAAAAAAATTTGATGTTTTGACAAAGATCGAAAACAGCCCCAATAACTTGATTAAGGGATTGCAGGCTATTCAGGCGAGCGAAGGCTATGTTTCTGATGAAGCGATCGAAGCGGTCGGAGAGTATTTCAATATTTCTCCGGTAGAGGTAGAGGGAGTTTTGACCTTTTATTCTCAATTCAAGAGAGTAAAGCCCGGTAAGTACAAAATCGCAGTTTGCGACGGTACTGCATGCCATATCAAAGGATCACCTTTGATTCAGGAATGGGTAAAAAATGAACTTAATGTCAATGTCGGCGAAACCACTGCGGACGGACTTTTTTCACTTGAATCTGTTGCCTGCTTGGGGTGCTGCTCTTTGGCACCTGTAATGAGTATCAACGGCCGTGTTTACGGTAAACTTGATAGAAAAAGCACTGCAAAAATTTTGAAGGAGTATTCTGAAAAATGAGTAAAAATATCTTGAAAATTCGTGTGGGTATGGCATCTTGCGGTATTGCCGCGGGCGCAACTAAAATTTTGGAAATGCTCCAAGCAAAAGCAACTTGCAAAATCGAAGAGACCGGTTGTATCGGTCACTGCTATGCTGAACCGATGGTTGAAGTTGTTTACGATGATAATTCATCACAGTATTATGCAAACTTGAAAGCCGAAGACAAGTACATCGATTCAATTTTGAATGGCGATGAACTCGGAAAATTTGAAATTCATGAGGGCAGAAAGTCCAAGGAACTTTTGAAAGTTCTTCGTTTGGCAGGTAAAATTGATCCGATTTCTTTTGAAGATTACTGCGCCAATGGCGGTTATGTCGCACTCAAAAATGCTTTGGCTATGGAACCCGAAGCGGTTGTTAATGAAGTTAAACTCTCCGGTCTTCGCGGCCGTGGGGGCGGTGGTTTCACAACCGGTATGAAGTGGAGTTTCCTTGCTGCCAAGAAAAATGCCGAACACAAAATTCTTATCTGTAATGCCGACGAGGGCGACCCGGGTGCATTTATGGACAGATCTCTTATGGAAAGTGTTCCGCACCAGATGCTCGAAGGTATGCTTATTGCTGCTTATGCAACCGGAGCGACCAAACTTTTCATCTATTGCCGTGCTGAATATCCTTTGGCAATCAAGCACTTGAAAATTGCTATCGAACAGATTTACGAAAACAAACTCAATGTGCTTAATGGCAGAAGCGTCGAAATTATTATCAAAGAGGGTGCAGGTGCATTCGTCTGCGGTGAAGAAACTGCTCTTATCAACTCTCTCGAAGGTAAACGCGGAACTCCCCGTTTCCGTCCGCCTTTCCCGACTGACAGCGGTTACTTCGGCTATCCGTCAATGATTAATAACGTTGAAACTTTCGGTAATGTGCCGATTATTCTTAAAGACGGTGCTGCGGCTTTCGCAGCGGTTGGAACTGAAAACAGCAAGGGTACTAAACTTTTCGCTCTCGCAGGCGACTTGAAGTATCCTGGTTTGGTTGAAATCCCGATGGGTACAACTTTGGCTGAAATCGTTTTCGATATCGGCGGTGCTGATCGTGATCAGGTAAAAGCAGTTCAGACCGGCGGTCCGTCAGGCGGTTGTATTCCGGTTGAACTTTTTGATACTCCGGTTGACTATGATTCACTTAAATCTTTGGGTGCGATTATGGGGTCAGGTGGTATGATTGTTATCGGAAAAGACCGTTGTATGGTTGAAACTGCCCGTTACTTCCTCGACTTCACTCACCGTGAATCT
>JAZRSP010000164.1:0-5650 GCA_045651565.1 Victivallaceae bacterium
GGTCAAGGGCTGATGCCCTTGCGCAGATGGGGGTTATAGGGGGAAGGCTGCGCAAGCCTGCCCCCTAAAATAAATCTGGTTGATATGGACCGGATGGTTCTTCTTTGGGTGGCGTTTGAACTTGTTCCATTCCGAAGAAGAGGGAATTTGCATCATCAAAAAGCGACGGCTCGCTAATTTTTTCAATAGCAGGAGCGGACTTTGCCGGCACGAAGTTTGCTTCTTTCGCCAGTTTTTCCAAATCTTTGCGGACTGAATTAAGTTCATATTCATTGCACAAGGCGAAAAGTTTTTCAAAGTCGACTGCCTTTTTGCGACAGAGGGTTTTCAAGTCGTTAAACTTCTGCGGCAAGTCGGTTCGGAGAGTAATTAAAGCGATATTTCTCTCAATAGTTTCACGATTTTCGATTAATTTGCAGCGGAGTTTCTCGTCATCAACAATATTCGGGTTCGCCAAAATATCCTTTAATGACCCGTAAGTTGTTAAAATTTTCACCGCCCCTTTGGGCCCGATTCCCGGCACACCGAAAATATTATCCGCACTGTCACCCAAAAGAGCCAAATAGTCTATCAAAAGTTCTGCACCGAGTCCGAACTTCTCTACAACCTTATCCGGGGTACGCTCAAAAAAGGCATTTTTGGGATCCGGCAAAAGTTGAGTTATCCTGTCATTGATAAGTTGCGATAAATCTTTATCGGAACTCAAAAACTTAACTTCTCCGTCAAAATTGAGCGCAATTGCGCCGATCAAGTCATCCGCTTCATACTCGCACTCTTCCAAAATTGCCCACCCGAAAGCCTCGACAAACTCCCTGATAACCGGGACTTGCATTTTTAATTCATCGGGGGTCGGCTTTCTATTTGCCTTGTAAATCGGGTTTAATTCCATGCGGAATCCGACTCTGCCGCAATCAAAAACTACCGCCCCGAAACTGCTTGAATATTCTCGGTTAAGTTTCATGAGAATTTTCACAAAACCATGCAAAGCATTTGTTGGAAAACCTTTTGAGTTAGTCAAATTTCTTACAGCATAGAACGCACGAAATATCTGCGAATAAGCATCGACCAAAACTATTTTATTATTACAACTATCACTCATTTTTGCTTACTTCTTACAAATTCCCCAGCAATAAAGCTTGAATTTTCATAATATTCACCCGCTCACACAGGTCCTTATCGCCCACGCAGGTTATTTTGTAACCGTTCCCGGTAAAATAGACTTCTGAAACCAATGAAAACGGCTCTGAATAACCAATTTGTCTGTTTTTTGTTTCGGCACTCATCACTTTTATTGCATTCTCATCCAAAGAGATGAAAAGTTTTATAATTCCCATATTGGACATATTGCGATTGTACTTCTGATAAATCGGGGAGCTTGTGATATTTTTCTTGGAGTTGCGAGCATTACAAGCCGCATTGTAAATTTCCATATTGCTTGCCAAAATAACTGCGCCCTTCTCCAAAACAATAATCTCTTCACCGAATTTCGTACTGTCCACCGCACTCAACTTAATCACATTAGTCCCGGTCATGAACATCCCTTGCAGCAGTCCTGCCAAGTTTCCTCTCTCATCAGGAATACGAAGCAGACTCTGCAATTCATTATTCTTGGAATCAACTATGCTGAACCCGATATATTCTCCCGAAACAGCTTTGGTAAAAGCCGCCAAACTGATTCCTGCTTGCATCTCAAAAAACTGCATTGCAACTTCCATATCCGGACTTGCCTGCATTAAATCCTGATAAATCACCCGATAGACCTGATCCAAATTCCCATGCGCCGAAAAAGCAATTACAGCATTTTCCGGGACAATATCAAAGTTGGCAAACTTTTTATTATCAGTTCCGACGACATTCAATAAGTCACCGGGCCCATTCCGATCGATGCAGATAAACGCCAGTGATTCATAGCATGTTTCATCAATTGCCTTACTGCTGATTGCCATACTTTGAATTAAATCCAAGTTCAAGCGGTTGACGAAACTTTTAAGTATTGCCAAAGCCATGCGCTTTTCGGTACTGGCAGTTTCATTTGCAGTTTGATCAATCATGGCGGAAACAGTTCCGCCGACATCTTCAAAAGACTTATAGTTGAAAGTCGGACTACTCGAATCAACCTGACTTACAGTCGCAGTATAAACATCAACATCTGCCGCATTCAATCCCGCACAGAATAAAATCAAGCACACACCTAAAAAACAATTTTTTTTCATTATACTCCTAAATATTTTTACTCTAAATTACTTCACAAGAACAATTTTTCCGACTTCACGAGTAGACTTTAAATCAATTAATCTCTGGTTGGATGAACCACGGAATTTTAACGAAATATCCTTTAAGTCTTCAACGAAAGGCCCGTCAACCAAAACCGAAATAGCGTCAAGCAGCTCCCTTGTAACTTCACAAAAACGCTTGCCGCCCTCCTGCAAATCAACATCATACAAATATCCTGTATATGCCCAAATTGTCTTGTCAGGAAAGCGATTTTTGAACTTGCGAATCAGTGAGATAAGCCCTCGCTGATTCTCGATTTCGAAGGGGTCTCCGCCCAAAAGGGTCAAACCGTTTATGTAGTAACGATCAAGTTGTTTCAGAATTTCTTCTTCTGTTGCTTCAGTAAAAACTTCACCCGCAGTGAAACTCCATGTTTCAGGGTTGAAACAGCCCTTGCAGCAGTTCCGACAACCTGAAACAAAAAGTGACACTCTGACACCATCACCATTGGCGATGTCATTAGGCTTAATTGCCGAATAATTCATATTGCTCCGCCCCAAAATTAGAGGTGGAGAACACGGTCACGAATTTCTTGAGTTCTGCCCTGATTCCAGAACTGTGACCCGATATAACCGCAAGTACGGCGAGCGACATTCATTTTTGTCTGATCCATATTGCCGCACTTCGGGCAACGCCAGAGCAATTTGCCGTTTTCATCTTTAACGATTTCGATTTCACCATCGAAACCGCATTCATGACAGTAGTCGCTTTTGGTATTCAATTCTGCATACATGATGTTATCGTAAATAAATCTCATAACCTGCAAAACTGCTTCCAAGTTATTCTGCATATTCGGAACTTCGACATAACTGATTGCACCGCCGGGAGAGAGCGCCTGGAATTTAGCTTCAAGTGCAAGTTTGCTGAATGCATCAATGTCTTCTGCAACATGCACATGGTAACTATTGGTGATGTAATTTTTGTCAGTTACTCCTTGAATAATACCGAAGCGGCGCTGCAAGTTTCTGGCGAAACGGTAAGTAGTGCTTTCCAACGGAGTACCGTAGAGAGAGTAGTCAATATTTTCAGCTGCTTTCCATTTTGCAGTATACTCATTAAGTTTCTTCATAATTTCAAGACCGAGTTCTTCACCCTCTTTTTCGGTCAACTTTTTGCCGATCAAACTGTAAACACATTCCCAAAGTCCGGCATAACCGAGTGACAAAGTTGAATATCCGCCGTGGAGATATTTGTCAATTTTTTCACCTTTTTTCAGTCGGAGCAAAGCACCATACTGCCACAAAATCGGAGCCGCATCGGAACGAGTCCCCTCCAAGCGGTTATGACGGCACTGCAAAGCCTGATGACAAATTTCCATTCTTTCGTCGAAAACTTTCCAGAATCTGTCCATATCTTTTTCTGCAGAAAGACCGATGTCAACCAAGTTGACGGTAACCACGCCCTGATTGAAGCGCCCGTAATACTGCGGTTTGCCATCTTCATTGATAAACGGTGTAAGGAATGAGCGGCAGCCCATGCAAGTATAGCAATGAGAGTTGCCTGCTTTGTCGATTTTGTTCTGAAGCATGATTTTTTCAGAAATATAATCCGGCACCAACCGGCGAGCGGTACATTTAGCCGCAAGTTCGGTCAAGTAATAATATTTTGAGTCGGGATTGATGTTATCCTCTTCCAAAACATAAATCAATTTCGGGAAAGCGGGGGTAATATAAACGCCCTCTTCATTTTTGACCCCGGTGTAACGCTGTTTGAGAACTTCTTCAATAATAATTGCCAAGTCTGCACGCTCCTGATCATTTTTTGCTTCACCGAGGTACATGAAAACAGTTACAAACGGCGCTTGACCATTAGTTGTCATCAATGTAACAACTTGATATTGAATCATTTGCACACCGCGTGCAATTTCATCACGCAAGCGTTTTTCTACAATTTCATTAAATTTATCTTCTGCAACCTCGACAGTTGCAAAGGCAAATTCATCTGCCAATTTTTTGCGGATATTGTCACGAGAAATCTGCACGAAAGGCGCAAGGTGAGTCAAAGAAATACTCTGACCGCCGTATTGGTTACTTGCAACTTGGGCAATAATCTGGGTGGCAATATTACACGCAGTTGAGAAACTGTGCGGTTTTTCAATCATAGTCCCGGAAATAACAGTACCATTCTGAAGCATGTCTTCCAAGTTTACCAAGTCGCAGTTGTGCATGTGCTGTGCGAAGTAGTCCATATCGTGGAAGTGGATAAGTCCCTGCTCATGGGCTTCGATAATTTCCGGGGGCAAAAGAATACGCTTCGCAACGTCTTTAGAAACTTCACCTGCCATATAGTCACGCTGAACGCTATTGATAGTCGGATTTTTGTTAGAGTTTTCCTGTTTAACTTCTTCGTTGTTGCATTCAATGAGAGTCAGAATCTGGTTGTCAGTGGTATTGGTTTGACGAATCAAACTGTGGACATAACGGTAAGTGATGTATTTTTTCGCAACTTCATATTTGCCAGCAAGCATAATTTGAGTTTCGACAATATCCTGAATCTCTTCAACTGACAATGCACGGTCAAAAGCTTCGCAAATTCCCTCTACATGCTTTGCAATATCCAAAATCTGCGGTTTGGTCAAAGCATGATGCAAGTCAACTGTCTGATTTGCTTTGGTAATAGCGTTAATGATTTTCTCGATGACGAATTGTTGTTCTTCGCCGCTGCGTTTGATAATTTTCATATTCTTCCTTTCTTCACTGACTTCCCTATACTGCTTTTTTAAATTATCCTCTCATAATTCAGTGATTTTATCAGAGGACTGTTTTAACTCCTAAACAACATGCATGATAAAAAATCATTTCATCATCGTAAATGCTTGTATTATAACAATATTTACAACTTAAAACGACCAAATATCTCATCTTACAATACATAATATATAGTGTTTTTTTGCTTTTTCAAGTCAAAAACACCACAATATATAGTTTTTTTGCGATTTTTTTATTTTTGAGGTGAAAGCTGTTTTTTACACTGGATAATTACGCTCAAAACAGCATTTTTTGAGGTCAAAAATTCTATGATTTTTTTTGATTTTTGGGACTATGCAGCAGACACAATAATCCTATTGTGTGAATTATAAATTTAAAATTAATCTTCAGTAATTGCCATAAGGGCGTCTTTTACTTTTTGCTGATATTCGGCAATCCCATCACGCTCCAAATCGGCAGGGACTTGAATCGCATCACCGACAATCAAGGTGATAGTTGAAAATGGTTTCGGGATCTGAAACGCATCCCAACTCCGGCAAGACCAATAGCGGCTTGCATTGATACTAATTGGAATAACCGGCGACTGCAATTGAGAAGCAATCACAATCGGCCCTTTGCTCATAGTGTATTTAGGCCCGCCGGGTCCGTCGGGAGTAAAACTAATGTTG
>JAZRSP010000165.1:0-2245 GCA_045651565.1 Victivallaceae bacterium
AAGCAAGCAAGCAAGCAAGCAAGCAAGCAAGCAAGCAAGCAAGCAAGCAAGCAAGCAAGCAAGCAAGCAAGCAAGCAAGCAAGCAAGCAAGCAAGCAAGCAAGCAAGCAAGCAAGCAAGCAAGCAAGCAAGCAAGCCTTTATTTATAAATAAAGGCTTGCTTCTATCCGACCGAAGTCTTTTCGGTCGCAAATTCCACTCTTTTTCTGGTTTTCAAGGCATAGACTCTTTGTGCCTTGAAAAACTGTATCAATCCAATTTTACAGCCGCGAAGTGCAGTTATGGATTATCCCGCCTGTTTGTATCTAAAACTCTAGCGAGGATAAAATTATGAGTATTTTGTACGGACTGGTTCTTAAAAATCTGAAAATCTACCGAGAAGCAAAAGAAATAGGGTTTGATTATTTGGTTAATCCTGAAACGAAAGAGTTGCACAGAGTGAATGCGAGCTTTTTCGGGCCACATAATTTGGCATGGGCAGATCTTGAAAATTTCATTGGAATAACTAATGCTGGAGTTATTGAAATTCATAAATTACCGGATGGAACAGAAATTCCAATTTACGATTTATTCACCAATGAATATCTCGGAGACTATCGCTTGAATAAATGTCGTCATTGCTTTCCACAAAATTAAATCAAGAAAGGAGGTGTAGCACCCAGTAAATTATTATGAAGCCTTGCCAGCATCGGCACGATATTATTCTATCGAAAAAGAATTGTTAGTTTGATCAAAATAACAAGTAGCACAAAAGGAAAATACAAAATGAAAAAAATGCTTACTCCTGCGGATCTTCAGGCCAGCACCGTTACTCAGAATGTGTCTGGAAAATACGACTGGAAAAAACAAACATATCAGTATGATTCTTGCAAGTGGGGAACAACCAGCAGAACCAATTTTGGTACGAATTCAGGGCAGTTTAACTTCTCAGATGATTCAAACTCTGACAGCTATTCTGACTAATTAATTATGCGAGCCGCAAGGATAATATTTTTTTCTTGCGGCTCGCATTTAATAGTAATTCTTGGGAGCAAATGATGATTTTTTTTGTGAGCAGCAAATTGTCCGGAACAGCCAATATGTTGATGGAAATTTTTCAACGGAAAGGTATTCCGGCATTTAGATTTAATCTTGATTTATTTGAATATTATCATTTCCGCTGGGAAAACGATGAGTTTGAGATATATGATCCTGAAAATCGCTGTTGTAAATCATCTGATATTAAATTAATGATATTCTATAAAGGAATTCTACCTTCATGGCATAATTTTGAGAATAATAAATACCATGCAGAACACGACTGGTTGATATCATGGTTAAACAGATTGTACGACTGTTTTATGTGTTACGGTAAAGAACACAACTTTGTTCGTTTATGGCATCCCCATGGATTTGGTTATTCTAAGACATATCAAATGAAAATAGCAAAAAAATATTTTGAAGTTCCAGATTTTAAATTACATTGGGGTGGAGTATTGCCTCCCGAAAATGTTATTGCAAAACCTCTAACTCAACGGCCTTTATCTAACGGCGAGATGATTTATGCGAAGATAGTTGATCGTTCCTGTTTGGATCCCAGCTGGCCTTGGTTTACGCAAAAAATTGCAGATGGCAATAGAGACGCTACTGTTCTTTACATAAACGGGAAAATTCATTGTTATCAATTTGCAACTGAGCGCGGTAATTTAATTGATTGGCGAATTACTCAAGGAACGGAGATTAATCAGTGGACTACCTGGGAAACAGATAATGAGTTTTCTAAAAAGATAGACTCATATATGAAAGATATTGGATTAAAATACGGCAGACTTGATTTTATTATTGGCGATAGCAAGCCGCAGTTTTTGGAGGTAAATCCTGAAGGTCAGTTCGGTTGGCTTGATGATGAAAAATTGACATTGCATAATGAAGTGGTGGATGCTATACTTGATCCATCTTCAACGATTACATTATGAAAAATGATAGCGAAAAAAAAGAGGACTTTATATACTTACCTTACTGGCAACGGCAGAAGCCCTGCTTCTGGTCGGCGTGCCTTATTTTTCCAGTCGTTTCATCAATGCTATTGTCGATAACCAAACAGTAGTGCGGAATTTTATCTTGCTGGCATCTTGTATGCTGATAGTATTGACTCTCAATATTGTAAAAAAGTGGTATGCTGCAAAAATTTCAAGGCAGGAAGAATTATGCATTCAACATAATCGTTTGGAGAAAATTCAGGGAAAGCGCGCCGGTTATGTCGAACG
>JAZRSP010000166.1:0-1722 GCA_045651565.1 Victivallaceae bacterium
TCAGTAAATGATGTTGATTCAATATCGCCAAAGTCATTGGAAAAATACTCAGCCAAGAAACTTTCAGAATCAGTGATATGAGATATTTCTTCAACAACCCCATAAGTTTTGCTGCCATTTACATGATCAACAACAACGACATCAAACGGATTCAACAGCGTGTCTTTGTCTGTCCAAAAACAAAAAGTATCTATCGTGGTCGGGCATTTTTCCAAAGCCGCCACTTTACCTATAACTTTACCAGTTTGTTTTGTACTCATATCTGTTACCTCAGAAAAGATTTATAAAATGAGCGGTGCCCCTGTATTTACTCTCTATGAAAGTTTCTGTTAAATAGACTGGATATAGATGGTTTGCCCATCTGTCATCTTTTCCATAGCACACGGGGTTTCGTTCATTCATAAGCCATGCACTGATGTTATCAACTTCAGAAGTTTCCAGACCGTACTCCAATTCCCGATCAGAAACGAGAATTTTTTCAACCTTGACAATTCCATCAAAAGGTCCGCGACTCTTTCTCGCAGAGCGAAGGCGTACATACCAAACAGCAAATTTACCATCGACACGATCGGTCTGATACATTGCAGCTGGGGTACGTTCAAACGGTTGTAATTGAGCTATCATTCCTGCCGCGCTGCGACCATTTTTGAGCTTTGCAAGCTCCGGATTGAAGGACTTGGAAACGCCAACAACACGCTTATAATTGCTGCGAATTCTGTTGAAAGCGAAGCGGTCATCTTTATCAGATAACCTGTTATATTCAAGTGAGCCGTCTTTTATGAGCCAGGATCTGTCATTGATCAAATGAGCCAGAACCAATGACTGAACCATCTCCTTTTCCTGCTCAATCATATATTCCTGAATGCGGGCGATACCCTTATCTTCAAAATTTTCGTTGGCTCTAGTGGGATATAGCAGTACAGCATCAAGCTTTACACGATCCTGATTTAGGTTCAGTTTCTGAACAAGATTAGCCAAAAACGCCCTATGCTGTTTTTCATTTTTACCTTCCGTATCCAGTTTATCTGGTACAGCAAGAACTACATGAAGCGTGAATCTGCAGGGGGACAAAACTCGATCTTCTCTTTTGCAGACAGCAACACCAACCTGTCCAGCAATAATCGGAAAAACTTGTGATCCGATAGGCATATCCGCGATTTTGTAAGTTCTGCGAGAGCCATCCATAAAAAGACGAAAGGCAGGTTGACGTTCCTGCCAATCTAACGCAATTTGCTGAATATTGCGAGCACCATTAAAACGTTCTGTTTCACCTTGTTCTTTCATGAACTCATGTGAAAATTCATCATATTCAATCAGAGAAGCACGTTCATGATCAAGGCACCGGCGATACGTGTCAAAACACGTTTTTCCAGTCTCCAATTCTAATGCTTTTATAATGCTTCCCATAGAATAACTCCAATAGTCTGTATAAATGAAAGATACAATTACAATAATATAGCACAAAGAAGATTATTTTCAAATGACAAATTTTCTTTTACAAAGAAAACGCCATGATTTTTCTTTAGTGACGATTGTAAAACTAAATGCACCACACAAGCAAATTGATACACTCAAACTTGACTGAATGGTGCATTTACTTTTTCAATTCACGGATTTTTATGCAGTGAACTTCCTCTATCTTCAATAGGAATATTGCCTCTTCAATTTTACTTTTTTATTGGTGGATGTTACGATAACACACGGCGTTACATTCTGCGGAGA
>JAZRSP010000167.1:0-4581 GCA_045651565.1 Victivallaceae bacterium
CAATCAATTCAAACCAAAGACGGCAACTCTTACGGCCGCTTCATTGATTTAACTTTCCGAAAAATCAAAACAGAACTGCTTGAATATTCAAGAGAAGAGGAACTCACCGGCTTTATCGAGGGAGAAATCCCCAATTCCGAAGTGTTTTTTTATAGTACTTGGCAAGTCCATGCCGATGATATTGAGCGATTCAAAAATATCACCGGAACTTTTGCCGACTGGGCAGAAGCGGATAATATCATTACCAAAGTAACACCCAAAAAACTCTCCGAACTGGAATATGAGGTAAAAATTGAAGCACAACTTTTAACCAATTCCTCTCTGTACAAATCCTACAATACCGGAGATTTTCACTCGCTTAACAACCGAATTGACTACAAAGCCCAATGGGTAGATTTCAAACTCTCGGCTCAACAATGCGGCTATGTAATTTTGCCTGACACTTCTTTTTTTCCGATGCAGGGCTGGGAGGCTCTGACCGACTGTCCTTTTGAGAGTTCGTCGCAGTTGCCGATTGACTTGATAAACAGTATCTCCAAACTTCTGCAACTTACCGAAATTACTTACGCCAAAGGCAGCATCAAGCGCAATATAGAAAAATTAATCTCTTGGGGAATTGATCGAGTTTTTGAGGGAAAAATTGCTGGATATTACGGTTCGTATTTGAAAAGCGACCTGAAAACCTCCGAAATTTTTGACAGTCGCGGCCGCCGCTGGACGATGATCAGCAAAATTTATCTGCTTGCCCCCTACGGCAAACAGTGGAATAGCAATTATTGGAACAGCAAAGTCTAAAATTACCTAAAAAAAAGCAGAGATGATTCATAAATTATGTTTCATCCCTGCAAAATTTTATCTGACTTGTGGTACAGATTTTCCGTGAACATGCGGTTTTTTATCTAAAATTCCGTCGTAACTGCATTCGCCGACGATTATCAAATCACTGCTTTTAATTGAAGTACTTTTACTTGAAAAGAGATACCCTAAAAGCGGAATATCTTTCAAAAGCGGAATACCTGAATCCGACTTAACCTCTTCTTGTTTTTTCAAGCCGCCGATGACAAAAGTATTACTGCCATGCGGAAGTGATACCGTAACATTAATGGTATTATCAGGAGAAATTCTGGGAACTCCGCTTGACTCAAATCCAATTAAACTTGTATTTGTCAAAGTCACATCAAATCGGGTTTCAAGCAAATTTACCGAAGCATTATTGACCTGCATGGTAAAACCATAATTCGTCGATTTAGTGGTATTCTCCAAATTAGCCTTCCCGATTGGAAAATCGCTTGCGCCTGCAACACTATTAATAATTGCACTCAAAAGTTCATACGCTCCAACTCCCTCATCAGGAACAACTGCCGCCCCGGATGAAGTTTCACTTTTATCCATATAAAAAATTTGAGTTGTTCTTGCAAAAGTTGCCGGAGTATTATTTCTGATACTCAACTCGCCTGTATGGGTAACTTTCGCATGCCCTTTGGATACCAGGAAGTCGATATATCGGGTATTCCACTTCGGATTGAAGTTATAGAATGCGGTACGATTAAAATTATTCTGCTCCAAATTTCCACCATAAACAGCCTGCCAATTATCTCTGAATCTCGCCCCGCCGGAGAAAAAGTCCATGCCGTCATTATTTTTCCATGCCTGAAAGTCAAGTCCGAGTTTCTCGTCATTTTCCGAATAAACTTCATACACCGTCAATTTTAATTTCACCTGCGGAATCGGCACATCGTATTTTTCCAACATCTTTTCAATATTCGTCATTGAGTAGTTGGTCGTATCAAAAATCAGCCAGTTCAAATCCGAATCATACGCCACCAAATCCTGCCCCTGCCAAATTTCTGTGACGTCAAAAACATTCATACCGACATTTTGAATCAATGGCAGCAAGTTACGGCTCGGTACAAATTTAGGAATATAGAAAAACACCTGTGTCCCCAGATTCGCCCCCATTTGCGGACGATCCATAAATTCAACAATTCTGTCAAATCCCCAACCGTGTTCATTGTCCTTAAAGCGATACTCTTCTGCACTGATAATCAATAATCCCGTACCGTCAACATACTTCAAACACTCAACTGCGGTATTGCTGCCAAGCTGTAGCGCAGGATTATAAGTCGGCTGGCTTGTAACCGGAGTAGTAGGTACTACACTGCTCAAAGTTGCAACATCGGGATTAGTTGTATTGCCGGGATAATTCTGTTCCAGCGAAGTATTTCCAACTCTCTTTGCCTGCACCATTTGTCTGATGTAATCTCGAAACTCGTAAGCGTCAATATTTTTTAAACGATACGCTTTGGTTACAACTCGAGGGTCATTATTATCTCTGATAAAGTGGATTTTCTCGGTTGATTCATCGATTCCGACATTAATTCTGGCATGTACCACGGTACTGTCATATCCTCCGGTATTATTAAAATTTGAATCTCTCGGCACGCCGGGATTATCGGCGGCTTGCAGCAACAAATTTCCACACAAAACAGTAGTTAAAACCGTAAAAAATTTATAAGTTTTCATATATAACCTCCCTTATTTCAATTTAGTTAAAACGCCGGATTGAACCGGATTGAAAGATTTTTCGCCATCAAGCATCTCTGCTTTGACAGTCAAGTAAACTCTGGTCTTCTCTTTGGAAGTTACCGTGGTGCTGAATAGATACTTGATAACCGGAATTTCAGACAAAAACGGCACACCTATAAGTTGTTCGACATCTTGGAGTTTCTCCCACGAAGCGACAATTTTTTCCTGATTAAGTTCCATGCTCAAATTTCCGCTGATTGAACTTGTTTCAAGCAATTCTGCACCGTAATTATTGCGCTCTACCGCATTAGTTGCCTGAATATTGTAGCCGAAAAACACCACGCCAGACGGGATTTTTGCATAGTATCCGGGAGTATAATCGGCAATTTCAAATTCAATTTCGCTCCCTTCATGCAAATTTACAATCGGTTGATTGATAGTAAGCTGCAATTGACTGTTACCGGTAGTTGCCGCACTTGAAGTATTAACCGAACTCATGTCGTTGTCGCTTTTGACAATATTCTGCAATTGCGGATTAAAAGATATATTGTAGCTCGCAGTGTCAGAATTTGCTACGGTCATTGTCGCGCTATTCTGCAATTCAGCTCGCCCGCTCTGCTGGAGAATACGAATAAAACTTGCATCAAATTGCGGTGCGAAGAAAAATCCTCCGATTCCACCCGTCGCCGCAGTCATCGCCAATTCACCCGTCCGACTTATATCAAAAGCCTGATATGCCGCCTGAAAAAGATTTAAGCCTGGCCCATTTTTCCATGCTAAATAATCAATTCCCAAATCCCGCAAATCGCTTTCTCTGACCTCATACAAATTAAAAGTCAAATTAATTTGCGGAGCAGGTCGATCCAGAAAACCTAAAAATTGATAGATAAATTCGGTGTTAGTCGTATTGTCTTTCCAATAAATCTGATTGGAGTTTGCATCGTATCCATACAAAGAACTGTATGGTCCATTATTAACAAAAGAATTTACAATCATGTCAACCAAGATTTGACCGGAACGATATTTTGGCTGATAAACCGCTCTGGTAATACCGGTGCCTTTGATAATATCTCCCGGAACTTTGCCGTCAATTTCAATGTCGATATCGACCATTTTTATAAATTCATCGACATAAGGCATCATTTTTACCGGACAGGTAACGGTCAAAAACTGCAAATTATCATTGCCATACTCAATACAGTTCACAATAGAATTCATGTTGTAACGCTTTACCATCGCAGTTACAAAGGGATAAATATCATTTGATTGAACATATTTAAGCACATAAATTTTTGAAACCATATAATCTTGGGCGTCATCTTGGACAAAGTGCAAGGTGCGAACTTTTTCCTGCTTCGGCGTTTCCGGTTGTACCTCCAATGTTTCTTCCTCAAAAACATACATCGGGTCGTCGGGATCTTCTTTTTTCACCGTTTCCGCCTGCAAATTGATGATGCTCACCATTGCTAAAATACCTAAAATACTTTTTTTCATAATTCTCATCCTCCTCTTGTTTTTTTACTTATAGAAATGCAAAACTTACAATTTTCATCTGCCCTTCCTCGTTTTGAGCAAGCAGCACCCGAAAAATCAAGTCGTTTACAGTGGTGTTTTTGACAAAGCGCAACTTCCAAATTTGAATCTGATAGAGCGGATTCTCCAAATTTCCCATGAGTTCAAAATTCTCTACTTCTCCAAATTGTTCAGTAATTTTCTGGTACGAGGTAATAAATTTTTCCTCATTCATCCCTTGCTGCAATTGTGCCGAAAGACATTCCAGAAAAATTTGCGGATTGTCATCAGCGAAACTCTGCACAAATTTCTGCCCCAGTTGATTACCGACTTCTTCATTAATACATTTTTCATGTTCTTGCGGAATTGCCCTGCACCCCGATAAACATGCGGCAGCCACTGCCGTTCCTAAAATAATTTTTTTCATATACTCCTCCGATTTTTGGTATAAAACTATTAAAAATTTAAAACATTTTTGGAATTTTTCAAATAAAATTAAGAAGATTTCAACTAATCGAAATTAATTATTTTTATCAAACAAAA
>JAZRSP010000168.1:0-2825 GCA_045651565.1 Victivallaceae bacterium
TTTTCAAATTATTTCATACGCATCCTGAAAATTTCCACTGCTCTGACGGACGATCAGAGAAGGTTTCAACAACTGATTTTCCTCCCGCTGTCCGTAAATCATGCTGATCAGTTTTTTGACAGCCAGTTCCCCCTCTTCACAGGTGGGCTGACGGACTGTTGTCAATGTCGGCAAACTGTAACGTGCCTGCTGCTTGTCATCATTACCGACCAGCAGAACATTTCCCTCTCCCGGAACAATATTTCTGCGGGCAAGAATGACAAGGACATTAAACGCATGAACGTCTCTATCCGCATAGATACCGATACGTTCCGCCGGTTTTTCCGGAATACGGAGAAAATCATCAGCGGATACCAGCATTTCCGGTTCTGGAAACCCCGCTGCTTTGACTGTGTCACAGAATCCTGAAAGCCGTTCCTGATAAGGATGCGGCGAAAGATAAGTCTGATAAAATCTGGTACATCCTTCACTGATCAAATGCTTTGCCGCAAGGGTGCCGCCGTAATATTCATCTATCCCCAACTGTGGAATATCCAGGAATTCCTGTTCCAATCCGCCGGAGAAGGTATTTGTCAGCACATTCAGCATCAATATGGTACGTCTTTTCTGATGATACTGCTGCAGCATCCGCCGCATATCTCCGCCCAGAGCCAGAGGGGGATAAGTGATCAGACCGGAATGCGCCCTCTCTGAAATCGCCCGCAGAAAATTACCGAAATCATCACAGCCGCTTCCACGGAAAAAATTTACAGGAAAATTCTCCCGTCCGGCAGCCTGAACTATACCGAACATAAGATCGGCCGTCAATCTGTCTGCGGTCTCCGGCAGAAAACAAAAAATCGTGGCACTGCCTTTTTTACCATTGAAAGATGCCGCACCATTCGGAACATACCCCATACGCCGGGCAACTTCCAGAATACGCTCCCGTGTCTCCCTTTTAACAACGGCGTGACGATCCGGATTCGGATTCAACGCCCGGGAAACAACTGATATGTCAAGATCCACCTCTTTGGCGATATCACTTAAACTTACCATAAAACAACCCCTTGTTTTTTTATAAGGTACTCCGGTACATCAACTTTGTCAAGTGGTTTTTTTTCTGATTTTTTACTTTTGCAGTCCTCTTCTGCTTCAATCGGCAAAAGTCTTTTGGGTGGACAGCCGCCTCCGGCTGCGGTGAAACCTGCAAAAATTTATTTGATGCCTCTGTAATCATTGAAAGGTTGTCTTGAAAACAAGGCAACATTTCAATGGAATCGCTTGATAAATTCTCAAAATGCAGTATATTATTGAAGGGTAGGCTTCAAAACAAGGCAACATTTCAATGGAGTTTGCAATTATGGAAATAAAACGGAATCGCTATTTACAGCAGCTGATTGATCGTCAATGGAACGGAATGGTGAAAATTATTACCGGCATCCGCCGCTGCGGGAAATCTTTTCTGCTTCGTACTCTGTTCAGAAATTATTTGCTGCAGCAAGGCGTGAAAGAAGAACAGATTATTCATATTGAATTGGATTTGACTAAAAATATCCGTTACCGTAATCCTGTTGAACTGGCGGATTATGTCCACAGTATTATTGATGGCAAATCAGAAAAGTATTATCTTTTTATTGATGAAATTCAAATGAGCGAACCGGTGAAAAATCCCTATTTGCCGGACGGGAAAAAGATCACTTTCTACGATACCCTCAACGAGTTCAAGGAAATTCCGAACCTTGATGTCTATGTGACCGGGAGCAATTCAAAGATGCTCTCGACCGATATTCTGACCGAGTTTCGGGGGCGCGGAGATGAAATAAGGATCCATCCTTTGAGTTTTGCGGAATTTTATTCTGCTGTCGGTGGTGATAAAAAGTATGCTTTTGAGCAGTATGCGTTCTTTGGCGGGATGCCGCTTATCCTCAATCAAAAAGATGATGGCGCAAAGATGGCATATTTGAATTCTCTTTTTGATGAATTGTATCTGAAAGACATTGCTGAACGAAAGAAAATAGAGTACCCGGAGGAGTTGGCTCAAATTCTGGATTTATTGTGTTCGGCAATCGGTTCTCTGACCAATCCCACTAAAATCGCCGATACTGTTCTTTCCAGAAAAAAGGTTGATATTTCTGCCAACACTTTGAGAAGTTATTTGGATCATCTCAAAGACTCGTTTCTTTTCACCGAAAGCAAGCGGTATGATGTCAGAGGGAAATCCTATTTTGAATATCCGATGAAATATTACTGCGAGGATATCGGTTTGCGGAATGCCAGAACCGGATTCCGTCAAATGGAAATGACTCATATTATGGAAAATATTATTTTCAATGAATTGCGGATAAGAAATTTTTCCGTAGATGTGGGTATAGTCTATGAAAATGGCAAAAATAAAAGCGGTAATTCGGTCAAAATCCCAAGAGAGATCGACTTTATCGCCTCAAAAGGCAACCGGAAAGTCTATATTCAATCCGCATTTGCTATGCCTGATGCAGAAAAACAATCTGCCGAATTGAAGCCTTTCAGTCTGACCGGTGATTCATTTCCCAAGATCATTATCCGGAATGACATCGGCAAATCCTGGTACGATGACAATGGTATTCTGAACATCAATCTGATTGATTTTCTGCTGGATGATTCGGTGATTTGAGCCGTTAAAAAATCTTCTTGCGGAGAAAATTTGTGAAAAAATCGCAAAATTTTTATAAAACATCTTCAGAGTGGACGTAAAAAGTCCACTTGCCTGTGGTATGTTATGAGCAACTTGAAAACAACAGGAGATTTCAAATGGACTTTTTCGGCAAAAAATCAAGTCGGATCGTAGCCATGTCGTTCTGTGAGCCAAG
>JAZRSP010000169.1:0-11654 GCA_045651565.1 Victivallaceae bacterium
GGCTGGACAACCGGCGGTCATACTGCTTTGCCGGTTTTGACCACTGCCAATGGAGTTAATGCCGAAGTTTTCACCGGTTTTATTGACAATACCGACATTGCTAAAAAACTTAAACCTATGATGTAATCATGCTTAAACGCACTCTGAAACAAGATTTAATTGCAATTATTGTACTGATCATTTGCAGTATCGGGATGTTTTTTATCCCGAATGCGGAGCGGCTGGCTTCGCAGAATGGAGTTCGCACGAGAGCAATTGTTACCGAAGTAGATAACAGCAATTTGGTTCTGCACGGACTTTTAAAGTACGGCGAACAAAATATAACTGCTCAAGTTTCAGAGGGTAAATTCAAAGGTCAAATTTTTTACGGAGTCAATACTCTCCTTGCCCAAATGGAAGTCGATAAGGAATTTAAAGTCGGCGACAAGGTGATTTTAATTATCAATCCCGATGATAAGCCTATGCAAGGTTCTGTAATCGCCCAAGATTACGATCGAAGTTTTTACATGTGGCTTCTTGCAGGCTTATTCTGTGTGGCATTGGCAATTTTCGGTTCATGGACAGGAATCAAAGCCCTTTTGACCTTTATTTTCAGCTGCATCGCCATCTGGAAAGCGGTAATTCCTTTGGTTCTGCGTGGCTATGAAGCAAGTTGGATTTGCTTTTTGGCAGTCTGTCTGCTAACTTTGGTAATTCAGTTTCTGGTTGCGGGGATTAACAAAAAGGGTATTGTGGCTTTTTCCGGAGCAATCAGCGGAGTTTTCACAGGGTTACTTACCGCCCATATTTTCACCTTTCTTATGCAGATTAATGGCGCAGTTCTTCCCTACTCTCAAGCCCTGTTTTACTCCGGATACGAATTTTTGAGCATCAAAAACATCTTTATCGGAGCAATGATTCTCGCTTCGGCGGGAGCGGTTATGGACTTAGCGATGGATATAAGTATCGGCATGTATGAAATCACCCGACACAATGACAAAATCAGCCGTTCGGAACTTTTTAAATCAGGTTTGCAAATCGGTCGTAGCGTAGTCGGCACCATGACGACAACTCTGCTGCTTGCCTATTCCGGGGGATACATTACCCTACTTATGCTCTTCTATGCACAAGACATGGAAATTCTGGCGGTTCTGAATAATCCCCTGGTTGCTTCTGAAGCAGTAAAAACCCTTATCGGCAGTTTCTCTTTGGTTTTAGTTGCTCCGCTCACCGCACTTATTGGAAGTTATATTTTTACCGTCAAAAAGAAAAACGACTAACTTTCTTTCCACCATTTCGGAACACCATGATTGCGGAGAAAATCAAAAACTCTTTTGCGTTTAAACAAAATTTCCTCTCTGGAAGAATCTAAATTAATATCCCGATACGGCAAGCCGGCACTTGAAAAACGAACAATATTGTAATCTTTTTCAGGTAATAAATTTTTAATTTCAGATGAGGCAAAACTGCTGATTGTACCGCCTTTTTTGCGACCGACTGCCGGTGTTTCACCGATAATGAGCTTACACCTCATCAAAGCCCCCCGATAAGCAAAATTAGCAGAATAACTGCAAATTACCCCATCATCACTCAATCGTTTCGCCAACTCTTTCACGAAATCATAACTCCACAATTCAATATTGCAGTCCGGCGAAAAACCGTCATGGAAAATCATATCATATTTTTCCGACAAAGTCCGAACCGATTTTCTCGCATCATCAAGGAACATTTTTATCGTAAAAAACTCCCCTTTTGCCTCGCCTTTATTCAAAAGTTCCTGCAATAAATTCCACTCCCAAGAGTTTTTCTCATAAATATTTTCCGCCGCCGCCAAAACTCGTCTATCAAGTTCCAAACTGTCAACAAAAAGATGATTTTCTGCAAGTTTTTCTGCTTCATGAGCCGCCGCAAAAGCATTCACGCCAAGCCCGAATCCGACATCAAGCAAGCGACAATTCTTTTTCTGCAAGCGTTCACGCAGACAACTTGGCACAATAAATTTCTCTACCGCCTCACTTTGAGCGCCGACCATAGAGTGAAAATTCTGTCTGAACTCTGCATGATACATCGTAAAAGAACCGTCAGCGGTTTTGATTTTTACAAAATTCTCATGAGAGTCATCACTTTTTTCAGCAAAATATTTCAAGAAAAATTCTCTAAACTGCCCCTTTTTCATAATCCATCTCGGAGCAACAATATTCTCTAAATCGCTATCACCGTTTATTCTCATAACCAGAGTCTTTTCGGGTAAAATCGACAAAAACTTTTTAGCAATTTCCGCATATTCGTACTCATTCAAAAAAGGTGTGATTTTTTCATATTGTCCGAAGTTGCGATAGAGCGGAGTATTTTTGAGTAACATTAACTGGTGAAGTTTGATCGCATCAAATCCAAGACTTTTCACATCTTCGGCAGTTTGCAGCATAATTTTCTCATCTTCACCCGGCAGCCCCAAAATCACATGACATGCCACATGAAGTTTCGGGAATTTCTTAATTCGCTCCATACAATTACGAACACAGGCAAAATCGTGGCCGCGATTGATCAATTGAAGTGTTTGGTCGCAACTTGTCTGGACTCCGAGTTCAAGCCAAACCTCATATTTTTCCGCCAAAAAATTCAAATACTCCAAAATCTCATCAGGCAATGAATCCGCCCGAGTTCCGATAATAACAACTTGAAATTCTGCCTCATTCAAAATAGTTTCATAAAGTTCTTTCAACTTATCAAGCGGTGCAAAGGTCGAAGTAAAACTTTGAAAATAAGCAACATACGGCCCTTGACTGCCGTAACGCTCAAAAATATAGTTTTTCCCTTCGGCAACTTGTTTAAGCAAATACTCTCTCTCATCCAATTGCTCATGAGCAAATAAATTCTGCAAATGACGCGCCTTGCTCCCATCTTCCGAGCAGAAAATACATCCGTCCCCAAATCGATCTTTTCTATTCGGACACCCCAAATTCAAATCTATCGGCAACCGATAAAGTTTTTTGCCATATTTTTTTTCAATATAATTACTAAAAAATTTTAAATTCTTCATGGTATTTTCTCAAATTTAGTGTATATTAAATTAATATAATACAATTTTTTTATTTTGCAAAAAATGGATGCCAAAAAATGCTGGATAAACAAAAAAAAATTCTTAAAAACACCTTGGGGACTGCCCTTGCAACTTTTTTCAGCCGAATTTTAGGCTTGGTTAGAGTTATGCTGGAAGCAAGAATTTTAGGCGGTGGCACAATCGCAAGCGCCTGGGGCTACGCTTTTCAATTTCCAAATCTTTTTCGCCGAATTTTAGGTGAAGGTGCTTTGGGGGCTGTTTTAGTACCCATGATGATTAAACATGAAGCAGAAAAAGGTATTGAAACCACCCGCAAAGAAATGGGAGTAATTTTCTCGGTTTTGGGGATAATTTTGGCATTGGTGGTAATTATCACAAGTTTAATTGGTATGATTGTCGGCAAATATGCAACGACAGAGCATATCAAAACTGCCATGCAAATCCTCCCGCTGGTTATGCCTTATGCCTTTTTTATCTGCCTTATCGGTATTGCTCAATCAATTTTGAATACCAAAAAAGTCTTTGTGCTTCCGGCTTACGGGGCATTGATTCTGAACATCTTTTTAATCAGCACGCTTGGGGCATTCTGCTACATCAAGCACGATACGAAAACACTGCTTAATTCGCTTTCGCTGATTGTAATTATTGCCGGAATAGTCCACTTGTTATTAATGATTATTCTCATGGCATATTACAAAATTCTACCCGATTTTAAGTTCAAAAGCATCCCCAAAAAAGAACTTTTACTGGAAATTCTGAAAAAAGTCTTACCGGGTATCATCGGGGCGAGTGTTTTGCAAATAAGTATGATTATTGACCGGACTTTGGCTACGACCTTGGGAGCGGAAGCACTGCCTGCATTAAACTACACAGAAAGAATCGTCTATCTGCCAATCGGGATTGTGGCACTCTCTTTCGGGTCAGTTTTGCAGGTAAATATGTCAAAATCTTTTACAGAACAAAACAATGAAGATATTATTAATGACTTAATTTTCGGATTGCGTCATGTATTATTTATGTGTGTACCTTTGAGTCTTTTTATCATGGTATTCCGGGAAGACATTATTATTACGCTTTTCTATAAGGGTGCATTTACATTAAGCAATGTTCGAGAGACAAGTTGGGCAATGCTTTTTTACAGTTTAGGGATCTGTTTTTTCTGTTCATTGAAACTGGTTACTCCGCTTTTTTATTCACGGGGTGACATAAAAACTCCGATGAAAAGTGCAATTGCTGTACTTTTTCTGAATCTTGCATTGAATTTAATATTAATGTTTCCGATGAAGCAAGGCGGTTTGGCACTGGCGACGGCGATTTCAGGGTTTGCCAACAATGCAATTTTGCTGTGGATTTTCCACAAAAATGTCGCAAAAATTCCGATCAAAAAGATTTTTAAGCCTTTTTGGAAAGCACTTTTGGCGGCTGCGGCGGGTTTAACTATCTTTTTTGTAACCGACAAAATCGATTTAGCAAGTTACAATCAACCTGTCAGATTCGCCATTTTGATTGCCGAAGGTGCGGTTTTCGGAATGATTTATTTAGGGATAAATGTGATTTTGAGAAATCAGGAACTTTCAGAACTTTTTAACCTAGTGCTGAAACGCACAAAAAAACAGAACTAAATTATGTCAAAAGATAAAAAATACAAAATTGATATGTGCAAAGGACCTTTGCTGAAACAGATTATTGTTTTTTCAATTCCCTTGATGATGACATCTTTGCTGCAACTGCTATTTCACTCGGCGGACTTGATTGTTGTCGGCAAATATGCTTCGCATGAAGCTTTGGCGGCAGTTGGGGCGACTGCTTCGCTCACGGGTTTGATTATTACGTTATTTTTCGGCTTATCAGTCGGGGCAAATGTGGTTGTAGCCCGTTTATTCGGCGAAGACAATCCTCAACGCATTTTCCATGCAACCCATACGGCAATAACTCTATCGCTGATAGGCGGAATTATTTTAGGCTTCATCGGCATTGCTTTTTCCAAAACTTTTTTAAAAATGATGAATACTCCGGAAGAGATTTTAAATCTCTCGACTCTTTATATGCAAATTAACTTTGCCGGAATGCCGGTTCTGATGTTTTACAACTTCGGCAGTGCAATTTTGCGGTCTGTCGGTGATACCAAGCGGCCGTTTTACTTCCTGATGATTGCCGGGGTTGTCAATGTACTTTTGAACCTCTTTTTTGTGATTGTCTGCCACTGGTCGGTCGGAGGAGTTGCGACTGCGACAGTTACATCGCAAGTACTTTCAGCCTTTATGATTTTGCAGGTTTTGACCAAAACTCGTGAAGCCTACCGAAACAATTTAAGACGCCTCCATATCCATTGGGAATCATTGAAAGAGATGATGCGAATCGGTGTTCCGACCGGATTTCAGGGAGCATGTTTCTCACTTGCAAATATCCTTGTCCAAACTGCGATTAACTCTTTCGGAGCGACCGCAGTTGCAGGAAATACCGCTGCAATGACAGTCGAAACTATCGGTTTTGTTTCAATTGCGGCTATCGGTCAGGCTACGCTCACATTTTGCAGTCAAAATTATGGAGGCAAACAGTATCGAAGAATCAGAGAAGTTATCAAATACACGGTTGCATTATCATTTACATGCAGTTCAATTGTCTGTATAACTTTGTACTTACTCCGCCATTGGGAGATGAATTTATTTACCGATAATCCGGAAGTTATAGAATGGGGGATTGCCAGATTAAAAATTTTGTTGCCCTTCTATTTTCTCTGCGGTCTTATGGATGTACTTGCTAATGGTTTGCGTGGACTTGGTTACTCAATTTCCCCGACAATAATCATGATTTTAGGCATCTGCGTGTTTAGAATTGCATGGCTTAAAACGGTATTTGAATCCTGCCACACACTGCTTTCTATTTTGATAACATTTCCGTTATCGTGGACGATTGTGCTTACTGCCTGCGGAATTCTGCTCTACAAAGTTTTGCATAAATTCCCACAGAATAATGAAACTCTATTCCGCAATAATTAACGAAGCCGTTTAACTATTAAGTCTTTGGTGAGTTTTCTTGCCAAAACAAAACCAATCACCCCTGACAAGGCATCTGCAAAAAATCTTGCCAAGAAAATCCCGGTAATCGAGTGAAAATACAATGCTAATAATGAAAACGGTATAGTAAATCCGATAATTCTCATCGCATTCAGCCAAGCCGCTTTGTGCGGATGTCCGGTGCCGGTATAGAAAAATCCGGAGAAACGGTGAATTTCCACCCAAGCCAATCCCCATGGAATAATTTTTAAACCTAAACTTATAAGTTTCTGAACATTTTCGTCAGTTGAGAACTTTACCGCCGCCCAGTCTGAAATAAAGAAGAACAAAACCGCCATAATCATCAAAAATACAAATGCAAACCGCATTGCAAATTGACGGCACTCATCAATTCTGTCATACAACCCTGCCCCGTAATTTTGAGCAATCATCGGCATCAAGGTCATCCCCAATGCCATAGGAACAACAAACGCCACACTCTCTAATCGGTTTACCGCCGCAACCGCCGCAACCGCTACATCCCCGAAATTCGCCACGATTCTGGTTAAAATCGCACCGCCAATCGGCATCAAAATCATACCGATTACCGCAGGAACAGCAAATTTAATAACCACACTCCAGACATTTTGCAATTGACGGATTTCCAATTTTTTGAAGTTCAAAAGGTGGTGTCTTTTTATCACCAATCGCCACAAAACTGCTCCGCAGAATAATTGCGAACAAACCGTAGTTAATGCCGCACCTTTTACCCCCATTGCAGGAATAATTCCAAAGCCGAAAATAAAAATTGGGTCGAGTATCACATTGATCACCATACCTATCATCATCATCATACTGGCAATCTTGTTATCCCCTGTGGCAATCATCAGGTCATTACCTGCCATACACATTGATGAGGTCACACAGCCGAAAAACCAAATATCCATGTACCCAATTGTCAATTCCAGAGTCCTGCCCTCTGCGCCGAAAAGCGAGAAAATTTTTGAACCGAAAGCAACTCCAATAATCATCATTACAAATGATACTAAAAGCATAAACAAAACACCGTAAGTTACTAATGCTACCGCACGATTGTGTTTAGCTGCACCGAGAGAGTGCGCCAAAGGCGTAACCATACCGATTGCCACCCCGCGAAATAAACACCCTACCAACATGATAACCGGAAAGGTAAATCCCATCGCCGCCAAAGCATCACTGCCCGGTAATCGCCCGACGAAATAGGTATCTGCGATATTGTATCCTGACAATGCCAGAGTTCCTGCCAACATGGCGAAGGCAGTTTTGAGCATAGTAACTTTAATCGAACCGACAGTATATTTACCTGCTTTTTTAGGTTTAGTATTCATAATCAATCAACTTTCGTTCTATCACACTTGCGACCTTTGCTCCGGAGGCAAAAGCCCATGTTAAATTATATCCGCCGCATCTTCCGTCGACATCGAGCACTTCACCTGCGAAGAAGAGATTTTTCACCTTTTTGGACTCCAAGGTTTTGCCATTAACTTCCTTTAAGTCCACTCCTCCGACGGTAACAATTGCCTTTTTAAGTCCGTCAGTACCGACAATTTTCAGTTTCAATGCGGTTAAATTTGCCACAATCGCATTTAATTCATTTTTATTAAGTTCGGCAATCTTCCGCTCCGGCACAACCGAAGATTTTTCCAAAACCAAATCAACCAAATTCAAAAAGAAAAACTCATGCAGCAAATTTCTGACACTTTTTTTGCCTGCACTCCGCCGTTTTTCTTCAAAAAAGCCAAACCAGTACTCTTGGTTGTAATCGACATCTAAATTTACCGATAATTCAATATTCCCCCTGCCCTCATGCAGAAGCCGTGACACCTTGCCCGATAAGTCCAGAATCGCCGGTCCGGATACCCCGGTTTGGGTAAAAAGCAACTCGCCATTATCACAAACTGACGGAATATCTTGCGAAGTAACTTCGGCATTTTTCAACACATTCCCTGCCAACGCAGTAATTTGACAATCATCAACTTGCAAGCCGACCAAAGCAGGAAGCGGATCAACTATATTCAACCCAAGATTTTTCAGCAAAGGGAAAATCGACCCATTCGACCCGGTTGCAGCATAACTTACTCCGCCCGTTGCAATCACCAGAAAATCGCATTTAACTTCCTGATTATCAAGCATTACCGATGAAATAATACCATTGTCAACATTTATTGATTGAACTTCCTTACCATAAAGAATTTGCAAATTTTTTGCCGAAGCGATTTTTCTTTTAAAAACATTCAACACATCGGCACTTCTCTGCGATTTCGGGAAATAGTGGAAATCATCCACCAAAACTACTTCCACTCCGTTTGCTGCAAAAAATTCAAGTTGCGCAGTCGGAGGGAAATCATAAATCGCACTCTTTACAAAACGTTGCTGCTTCTCGCTGAATCCATACGAAATAAATTCATCTGTCGGCAAAATATTACTAAGATTGCATCTGCCATTGCCACTGGCAAGAAGTTTGTACCCGAGATTATCTTTGTGTTCGATTATCGTTACACGGAGTGCATCATTGGACGAGTTCTCTATCAAGCGATAAGCACACATCAAGCCAGATGCACCACCGCCGATAATCAAACAATTTTTCATTACTTTACAATATCCAGCAATTCAACTTCGAAAATCAAAGTCGCATTCGGCGGAATTGCTTCACCTGCGCCTCTTTCGCCATAAGCCAATTTAGCAGGGATATAGAATTTATATTTGCTTCCGCAAGCCATAAGCTGCAAACCTTCTGTCCAGCCGGCAATTACCTGATTCAAACCGAATTGAGCAGGCTCACCACGCTGAACTGAACTGTCAAAAACCTGACCATTGAGCAACATACCAGTATAGTGAACTTTTACCACATCTGTTTTAGCGGGTTTAGCACCGTTGCCTTCTGAAATAACTTCATACTGCAAACCTGATTCAGTAGTTTTAACGCCATCTTTTGCGCCGTTTTCAGCCATAAATTTCTTTTCGATTTCGATATTTCTTTCAGCAATTTCGGCGATTGCTTTTTCGCTTGCCTTTTTAGCTTCTTCCTGGAACATTCTCATATACTTCTGATAATCTTCTCCTGAAAATTCAAATTTCTTGTCATTATCGAAATCCTGGAAAGCCTTAACGAAAGTATTGGTGTCAATTTTGATCGGCAAATGAGCCAAATATTCACACATATTCATTCCGAGAGCATAGCTCATATTTTCCAAATCACTCTTAAAAACCGCCATAATAATCTCCTACTTTTATAATTTAATATTAATAAAAAAACGATTTACTTAATATACAACCAAATTCCGAAATTTCAAGTAATTACAAATATTTTCACATAAGAATTTCTAATTTTCAAAAAAAAGAAACTGTTGCAAAATTTAATTTTTGCAACAGTTTTTTTATAAAATAATTTAATACAAATTTTTAGCTGTTCGCCTTTTTAATTCTGGCAGTAACGGCTTTTTCGTAAGCATCAAGGTCATCAATCATGACAGTTGCGACACCGGTTTTCATAGCGGCTTCGGCAACATAACGGGCAACTCTCGGCACAACACGAGTATCGAAAGGTTTCGGAATCACATAATTTTCCGACATCGGATTTTCGCCGTCAAAAAGTCCTGCTTCCGCATCTTTGGGATAAGCAATTGCCAATTCAGCTTTGACCTCATCGGAAACTTTTTCTGAAGCCAAGTCAGCCAATGCCTGTGAAGCGGCAAGTTTCATTGCTTCATTAATATCGGTTGCTTTAACATCCAATGCACCTCGGAAAATTCCAGGGAATCCCAAAACATTATTAATCTGGTTGGCAAAGTCGCTTCGACCAGTTCCGACGACACTTGCGCCTGCACTTTTTGCAATATCGGGCATAATTTCAGGTACGGGATTTGCCATAGCGAAAATGATTGAGCCCTTATTCATAGTTTTTACCATATCGGCAGTCACGCAATTCGGCGCAGAAAATCCCAAGAAAATATCTGCTCCCACCATTGCTTCTGCGAGGGTACGCAAAGGAGTATCCTGTGCGAAACGGAGTTTCTCTGCATTCAAATCGGTACGTCCTTTGTGAATTACCCCTTTTGAGTCGCACATGATGAAATTCTCACGCTTCGCTCCGGCGGTAATATAAAATTCACTGCATGAAATTCCTGCCGCCCCTGCTCCATTGACCACAAAACGGCACTCATCGATTTTTTTATCGACAATTTTAAGAGCATTAATAATCGCCGCCATAGAGATAATTGCAGTACCATGCTGGTCGTCATGGAATACGGGAATATTCATACGCTGTTTCAGAGTTTTTTCAACTTCGAAACAAGCCGGTGCGCCGATGTCTTCCAAATTGATACCGCCGAAAGAGGGTTCAAGTCTTTCAACTGTTTCAATCAATTTAGCGGCATCAGTACGACCTTTCTCATTAAAAACTTTGCCCAAGCAAAGCGGAATTGAATCAATATCAGCAAAACGCTTAAAAAGAACCGCCTTGCCTTCCATAACCGGGATACCTGCCTCGGGACCGATATTTCCCAAGCCCAAAACCGCAGTTCCGTCACTTACAACTGCAACCATATTCCCCTTTGCAGTATAATCCCAAACAGTTGCAGGTTTTTCCTTAATTTCCAAACATGCACTTGCTACGCCGGGGGTGTAAGCCAATGCCAAATCTTCCTGTGTACGGCAGGGTTTAGTAGATACGACACCGACTTTACCTGCGACCGGAGTGCTGTGATACTTCAATGCTTTTTCTTTCATTTGCTATCCTTTATTTTATGTTAAAATATTAAATTATCTCAAAGTCTTACCGGGATATTTTTGCTTTTCAAATACTCTTTTGCCTGACGGACAGTAAACTTGCCGAAGTGGAAAATACTTGCCGCCAATACCGCATCGGCTTTGCCTTTCTCCAAGACCTCGCTCAAATGCTCCAATTCCCCTGCTCCGCCAGAAGCAATCACCGGCACATCGACCGCCTCTGAAACCAATCGGGTCAATTCACACTCATAACCCTGATTCGTTCCGTCGGCATCCATGCTGGTAAGCAAAATTTCACCTGCACCAAGTTCGACCCCCTTTTTTGCCCATTCAACTGCATCGAGGTTTGTCGGAGTTCTGCCGCCATGAGTATAAACAATATATTTTCCAGTTTCAGGATCTTTTTTGGCATCAATCGCCAAAATTATACACTGACGCCCGAATCGTTCTGCTCCTTGGGTCAAAATTGAGGGATTATTCACCGCAGTTGTATTTACCGAAACCTTGTCTGCACCGTTTTTCAGGAGCAACTGCATATCATCAACCGTCCTGATTCCGCCACCGACGGTCAAAGGAATAAAAATCTGTTCCGCACAACGGCGAACAACATCCACAATCGTTCCTCTGCCGTCACTGCTTGCTGTAATATCCAAAAAAACAATCTCATCTGCACCGGCATCATTATAAGTTTTTGCAACTTCCACCGGGTCGCCAGCATCGACGAGATCGACGAAATTCACGCCTTTAACAACTCTGCCCTTATTCACATCCAGGCAGGGAATAATTCGTTTTGCCAACATAGTTATTACCTTTTTTGAAAAATTAAAATCACCATTCAATAATATAATACA
>JAZRSP010000170.1:0-2575 GCA_045651565.1 Victivallaceae bacterium
AATGTACCAAGTGCAACAGTTGTATGGATATGTGCCCCAAAAAGGCAATTTCATGCGTTGCTAAAAATGAAAACTAATAGAGGATTTTATATATGTCAGTAGAATTTAAAATTGATGGCAAAACTATCGTTGCTAATGACGGCGAAACTATCCTTTTAGCCGCTGCTCGTAATGGAATTTCGATTCCGAGTTTATGTTACAACCAGAAAATCAGCCACACCACCAGCTGCTTTGTTTGTGTGGTAAAAGATGTGAAAACAGGTCGTTTCCTCCCCTCATGTTCAAGTATTCCGGCTCCCGGTCAGGAAGTTGAATCAGGAACTGCAGAAGTTCGTGAAATGCGTCAGACTTCATTGAACTTGCTGCTCTCTGAACACGTCGGAGATTGCGAAGCTCCTTGTACCCTCGCTTGCCCCGCTCATGCCAAAGTGGAAGAATATGTCCGTGAAGGTAAAAAAGGCAACTTCCTTGAATCATTGAAAATTATCAAAGAACGCATTCCGATGCCGATGAGTGTTGGTCGTGTTTGCCCTCGTTTCTGCGAAAAAGATTGTCGTAAAAATGTTACAGGTGAGCCTTTGGCAATTAATGATTTTAAGCGTTTGGCTGCTGATTTGTACTATGAAACTTACATGGAAGACATCCCGGCAAGTATCGGCAAAAAAGTTGCAGTTGTCGGTGCAGGTCCTGCCGGTCTTTCTTGTGCTTACTACCTTAAATTAAAGGGTGTAGATGTAACAATTTTCGAAGCAATGCCAAAAGCAGGCGGTATGATCCGTTACGGTATTCCTGAATATCGTATGCCCAAAACTTTGCTCGACAAAGAAATTAAGCACTTTACCGATATGGGTATCGAAATTAAATACGGTATGAAACTCGGAGATAACTTGTCACTCGATGAACTTAAAAAAGAGTTTGACGCAGTCGCTATTACTATCGGTTGCTGGAAAGCTTCTTCAATGCGTTGTGAAGGTGAAGAATTGGTAACTCAGGGTATTGATTTCCTCCGTGAAGTTTCTCTCCATGATACTAAATACACCAATCCCGGAAAAACTATTGTCGTCGGCGGCGGTAATACTGCTATGGACTGTGTGCGTACCAGTGTCCGTTTGGGCAGCAAGGATGTAACTTGCTTCTATCGTCGTACCGAAGCTGAAATGCCTGCTGAAAAGTTGGAAATACATGAAGCAAAAGAAGAAGGCGTCAAATTCCAGTTCCTCGTTGCTCCGGTTAAAGTCGAAAAGCGCGGTGATAAGTTGGTTCTTACCTGCCAGAGAATGGAACTCGGCGAAGCCGATGCTTCAGGTCGTCGCAAGCCGGTTGTTATCCCCGGAAGTGACTTTGAAACAGAAGCAGATACTATTATCGGTGCAATCGGTCAGAAAACTAATGCCCCCGCTTGCTTGGAAGCTGATAAGTTCGGCAACCTCGCTGCAAACTTGGGCGACAATGTTTTCGCTGCAGGTGACTGCAATACCGGTGCGGCAACTGTGGTTGAAGCACTTGCCGGCGGCAGAACTCTCGCTAACAACATCTTTGAAGCCGTTACCGGTGATAAAGTTGAAGATAATGAAAACCCGATTTATGTTTCTCGCGGACATTGGAGACACTTGGCAAAAGACGATTTGGTTTATGTCAATAGTGCTTGCTCTGAAGCTCCCAGAACTAAACAGACTTTGATCTCTATTGAAGAAAGAACTTCAACTTTTAAAGAAGTTGCGGCAACTTTCACCGAAGAACAGATCAAAGAAGAAGGTAAACGTTGTATCGAATGCAGCTGCAGTGCCAAAGGCGACTGTATGCTCCGTAATCACGCTAAAGATTATGACTGCGATGTCGATGCAATCAAAGGTGAAAAACTTAAAGTTGCTTATGACAACCGTCACAGCGTAATTATTCAGGATAGAGGTAAGTGTATCAAGTGCGGTACTTGCGTTAAAATTTGTAAGGAAGTTGTCAATAATAACCTCCTTTCAGCTAAAAAACGCGGTCTTTATACCTACATCGGAACCGCTTTTGATAAAGGCTTCCCGGAAAGCTGCAAAGACTGTCTTGAATGCGTAAAAGCATGTCCGGTCGGGGCTTTGACTATCAAAAAGATGTAATTTTTTTGGGGAGAGGCTAACGCCGCCTCTCCCTAAAACCCTCTCTGCGCAAGGGCAACAGCCCTTGACCAAGATTGGAATTTATAGTTTTGCTTACCGCAAAACTCTAAATTTCGATTTTTTTTGTTTTTTTGCCGGTGGCTAACGCTGTTTTTGGGGACTTGATTGCAGTCCGCAAACACCTTCCAACCAGCCATCAGGCTGGACAGGATACTTGTGAGTTTGGTTAGTTTGCAGGCGGTTTGGTGGAGTGTAAATGTGGCAAAAGCTTTGTGGCGCCACTCCGTTTTTTTACGGAGTGACCCCACAAAGCTTTTGCCACGGTTTCGCCAACTAACGGAGATTTTCGACGCCACTCAAATCTCCTTTTCTAAATTATTATTAGTGTAAATTTGTGTGCATTCGTGGTTTAAGCAAAAAAATGGAGCGAAAAATTACTTTTTCGCTCCACACTTACTATAATTCATAAA
>JAZRSP010000171.1:0-2974 GCA_045651565.1 Victivallaceae bacterium
ACATCGTTATAATAGTCTGAAAAATTAAATGAGAGAACTTTACCCTTTTGATGAACAATTGATATATCACCATATTCTGTAGAGAATTTAACAGAAAAATCAAAATCACTCCAAGCATATTTCGGAAAGATTTCGCAAAATTTATTTTTTAACAATGTATTTAGTTCGCGTCTTTTGCCCTCTTTAACAGTTACATCAAAAACAAATTCTGGGAGATGATAGAAAAAATATACAAGCTTGGCAACGATACTTTTTCCCGATGCTTGGGGACCAATAAAAACTGTAAATTTATTTATGTCAATTTCTGCATGATCAAAAATCAAGAAGTTGTCAATTACAAGCGTGTTTTTCATAGTATTTTCTCCTTTACTGGTTACATTTTCATTTTTCATATTCATCGTATTGCCTCCCGAAACATCGCGGCTTTTTCAGCTTAGTTGTTGCCATCCACTAAGCAGATAAATGCTCCCTTATAATTAGTAATCCCCAATTTTTTTGCGGTATTGTTATTTCCAATGTGTATCGCCATAGTCCTATTACTCCGCGGATGTGCTTACTTTTTCGCAACATCAAGTTTATAGTCCAACTTGTATTTTTTTAACCAACCATTTGCCAGATCAGCAATATTTGGTTCAACCGATTTGCTGTTATTCATTCTTATGCCTCAATACAAATGCCAAGCAACATGCTGCTAATTTTACACCTTATCACTGGTAATATATCATGCCGAAGATGTTTTTTCAATCTGAAATTCAGTTTTTTGTCAACCTGTGGTTGACATTGATGGTGGCTTGATCAAACCTGTCAGTTGGGATTCTCAAATTCTGATTACAGCCTGCTCTGTTTTTGTCTCTCTGGAGAGACAAATAATTTGTTACAGGAGGACTGCTGACAGATTTGTTATTTTTCAGTTTTATTCTGCCTGACAATAACCCATATATTTTGAACATAATATAAATCTGACAGGCGTTTTTACGCTGAAAATTTTGTATTATGGAGGTTCGAGAATGGATAAAATTGATCGTATTATGGAGATTACAAATCGGTATTTGGAACGTTTTGGCAGGGCGTTGATCGGGATTTATTATTTACCGCCGTTAGCTGAAAATTGGAAGTTTACCGTATTTATAAATTCTTTGCTGGTAACGCTGCGGCGAATGGATCTGATGCCCGGATATTGTTGGTTTGTGGATGCCAATGAAGGACATTATCTCATCCTCTGGCTCAATGGCTATTTCCGAAGTGATCTGACGGATGTTAATCCGGTAATCAATCGGTTGTGGCAGCTCCAAAATACATTACCGCAGACCGTCATTGACAGTATACCGCTTTCTGCAGATAATCCCGAATACGGCAAGAACCAATTAAGGCAGTTTCTCTATTCTCCCGGATTGAACCAGACGGTTACAGCCAACTGGCATCAACGCACTTTCGGAATGTCACGGTTGCGGTGATTGCTTTTTCTTCAGGAAACGGGAGAGGTTCTGGGCGGTGGTGACACAGCCGTATTTTTGCAATTCGGCGGCGATTTCCCTCAAGGTCATTCCTTTAACTTGCCACGCTTTGATTTGTTCTGCGTAAGGAACAAGTTTACTGCGGCCTGGACCATTCTGATAACTTTTGCGGATTCGTTTTGGTACTGACAAATGTTCCGCAAAAATCTGCTCCGGGCTGGCGTGCCACAGCTTGGTTTCTTCCCGTTCCAAAAGCCGGTATGCTCTTGAACTGTAAAAAGTAAGCAACGCCTGTTTAACTGCCATGTTGCGGCTCGACCGCAGCATGGTGGTTATTTTCGCGGCTTTAGGTGGAATCAAATTGTAAAGATTTTTCTGCGTTACTTGCATGATACGCTCTCCGTTGCAGCATATTCCAGAAACAACAGCGACTTGGCGGTATGGAACAATATCTGATCTGCCAATACGTAGGTCTTCAGTTTTTTGATAACCGTTTCCCGATCAGCTAAACCATCTTCCAACATATTCAAGCAGACGTACACCCGGTCATCGGCAACCGGTCCGCGAACCAGATCAAATTCGTGTTCAAAGTCAACATCTTTGCGATTCGCCAACACAAAATCCAACCACTCTTCATCGGCAGTTTCAAAAGTTTTTATATGCAGTTCCGAATGTTCAAAAAGATTATCCGAAACCTCAAATGCAGTTACGGTACCGGCAGAAAGTTCTTCCTGTTTAGCCCGGATTTGAGCCCAGCGGCGAGCTTGTTCCAAACTGCTGGTGGTATAAAATCCACGCCCGAAATCTCCCACTCTTGATGAGGTAAGGATCTTCGGATTTTTCACTTCAATATGACTGCCGTGATAGAGTTTCATTTGTTATCTCTTTTTTTCGAAAACCGTTCAATTTCGGAAAGTAGCTGTTCTTTACCGAGAGTATGCAGCAAGTCGTAATTTTCCAACAAAAAATCAAGAGTTCCGGTTTCTTCAAAATATTCAGCAACTTTCGCCCCGGGAACCCCGAGTTTGGTTTTATACGCTTCAATTCCGAACGAAAGAAATTCAGCTTTCATTTCATCAATATTCATTTGCACCTCTCTTTCCAAAACTTAATATAACTTGTTTTCTTGATTTGTCAAGCAAAAAATCAACTCTTGTCAACTCTTTTGCGGTAAATTTATCTTGTGTCGTTTGCATTTGAAAAATGATAATTATGCGGTATATTAATTGCAGGTTGTTTTGAGAATTGAAGAGCCGTTTATGGTAATATATGGTAACGGATGGTAATGAAAACCATAAAAAAATGGTTGTTCTCCGGAAAATGGAACCGGTCGAAAAGTTTGCCGGATCTTTCGTAATGACATTGCCATTTTTTACCATAAAGGGAATTGGATTTGCCGTTTTTTGCCGTTTGGAGAATGCTGGACGGCTTGCCGTCTGTTGAGCCAAATCAGACAGTTTTCAGCGTAAAAACAGCAAGTTACAGCAGATTTTCAGCGTGATTTGCAAAGTCCGGCATTA
>JAZRSP010000172.1:0-6562 GCA_045651565.1 Victivallaceae bacterium
CCCTAACAAAAAAAACAAAAAAAAGGATTATAATATGAAATTATTAGTAACAGGTGGTGCAGGATTTATTGGTAGTTGTTTTGTTCGTCATGTATTGAAAAAGCATGCGGATTATGAAGTAATTAATCTTGACGCATTGACTTACTGTGGGAATTTGGAGAATTTGGATGATTTGAAAGGGGATAGTCGTCACACCTTTGTGCATGGCAATATTTGCGACAAAAATTTGGTGCGTGAATTGGTTGCCGAGGTTGATTGTGTGGTGAATTTCGCTGCGGAATCTCATGTGGATAATTCGATTAAGCGTCCGGAGATTTTTGTTGAAACAAATGTGCAGGGGACTTTGAATTTATTGCAGGCGGCAAAGGAGTTCAAAGTTGACCGCTATTTGCAGGTTTCTACCGATGAAGTTTATGGTACTCTCGGTGCAACCGGGTATTTTTATGAAACAACTCCGCTTGCGCCCAATAGTCCATACTCTGCCAGCAAGGCAGGGGCGGATATGTTGGTTCGGGCTTATCATGAAACCTATGGTCTGCCGACTTTGAATACTCGTTGTTCAAATAACTATGGACCTTATCAGTATCCTGAAAAACTTATTCCATTTTTCATTTCGCAGCTTCTTAAAGGCGAAAAAGTTCCGGTTTACGGTGATGGACTTAATGTGCGTGACTGGTTGTATGTTTATGATCATTGCGAGGCGATTGATGTGGTTTTGAACAAAGGTAAAGTTGGCGAAGTTTACAACATCGGCGGTCATAACGAAAAAACTAATATGGAAATTACTCGTTTGATTTTGGCGGCTATGGGTAAAGACGAATCTTCTATTAAATATGTTGAAGATCGCCTTGGACACGACCGCCGTTATGCGATTTCAAATGATAAAATTACTGCCGAACTTGGCTGGAAACCTTCGCTTACTTTCGAAGAAGGAATCAAAATTACCATTGATTGGTATTTAAATAATCTTGACTGGATGGCGGCTATTGAAAAAAAGAAAGCGAGTTTGGCATAAATGAAAGTTTTGGTTACCGGAGCCAAAGGTATGCTCGGGCAGGATTTATGTCCGATTTTGCGGGGCAGGGGCTTTGGCGTTTTTGAGAGTGATATTGATAATATGGATATTACTTGCGAAGATGAAGTTGCTGCAATTTTTGAGAGAGAAAGACCCAATATCGTCATTCACTGTGCTGCTTATACCAATGTTGATAAGGCGGAGGAAGACTTAGAAACTGCGAGATTGATTAATAAAGTCGGTACAGAGAATTTGGCGAAAAATGCGGCAAAAATCGGGGCTGTAATAGTTTATATTTCTACGGATTATGTTTTTGGCGGAGACGGCACAACTCCTTATACTCCCGATATGCCGACTAATCCCTTAAATAACTACGGACTTACAAAGTTCGAGGGCGAAGAGGCGATCAGAAAGAACTGTGAAAAATATTATATAGCCCGTACCAGTTGGCTGTATGGGATTCATGGTAAAAATTTTGTAGAAACGATGATTTCTTTGGCTGATAAGCCGGAACTAAAAGTGGTTGATGACCAAATCGGTTGCCCGACATGGACAGTTGAGTTGTGTCATGGAATTTTGAAACTTTTGGAAAGCACTAACTATGGTACTTATCATGTTTGCGGAGGCGGATTTACCAGTTGGTATGGATTTGCGAAAGAGATTTTCAAATTGGCAAATTTGCAAGTGAATTTGCAGCCTTGTACAAGCGATGAATTTGTACGCCCAGCCAAGCGGCCGGCTTACAGCGTTATGGAGAATAATGGGCTTTGTCGCAACTGGCATGAGGCATTAAAAGATTATATGGAATTAAGAAAGGGACAGAAATGAAAGGTATAGTTTTAGCAGGCGGTAGTGGAACTCGTTTATATCCGACAACAATTGCGGTATCGAAGCAGTTATTGCCGATTTATGATAAACCGATGATTTATTATCCGATTTCGGTTTTGATGTTGGCAGATATTCGTGAGATTTTGATAATTTCAACTCCGCAGGACTTGCCGAATTTTAAGCGACTTTTGGGTGACGGATCGCAGTTTGGGGTACATTTTGAGTACAAAGAACAACCAAGTCCTGATGGTTTGGCACAGGCATTTATTTTGGGAGAAGAATTTATCGGAGATGATTCGGTTGCATTGGTTTTGGGAGATAATATTTTTTATGGACAAAGATTTACTGCAATGTTGAAGCAGGCGGTAAAAAATGCCGAGAAGAAAAAAGAAGCGACAGTTTTCGGTTATTTAGTGAAAGATCCGGAGCGTTTTGGCGTGGTTGAGTTTGATGTTGACGGCAAGGCGGTTTCTATCGAGGAAAAACCGGAAGTGCCGAAATCCAATTATGCAGTTACCGGGCTTTATTTTTACGATAATAGTGTAGTTGGTTATGCTAAAAGTTTGAAACCGTCGAAGCGTGGTGAATTGGAAATTACTGACTTGAACCGTATTTATTTGGAAAAAGGCAAACTCAATGTGGAACAATTCGGGCGCGGTTTTGCTTGGTTGGATACCGGAACACATAAATCTCTGATTCAGGCAAGCCAGTATGTGCAGACTATTGAAGATAATCAGGGAATTAAAATTGCCTGCTTGGAAGAGATTGCAATGGACAAGGGCTTTATCAGCAAAGAAGAGGTGATGAAATACTCTGAAAAATTCAAAAATAATGAATATTACTCATATGTAAGAAATGTTGTAGTAAAATAATCTTGCACTATTTATGTTTTTTTATTTGATTTTTGATAAGTTGGGTGTATATTAACTTCATATGGTACATAACTTTGGGAGAGAAATATGAAATTAAGTGCAACACAAGCAGAAAAATCTTTTAAATACGGTTGGCTTCTTAAACAAATCTGGCCCTATATGAAGCCCTATACTTTCAGAATTATAATCGGTTTTTTGGTGGCGATACCTTTGGGTTTATTAGAGGGTGTAACCGCATTTTCATTGAAACCTTATCTGGATTATGTTGTTGGCGGGAAGGTGTTGGAATTTTCACTTTTCGGGCATGATTTTGCACTTGATAAGCATCAAATGGCATGGCTGATTCCGATTGCAGTGGTTGTTTTGGCCGGGTTGCAGGGAGTTTTGCGTTATTTGAGCGGTTACATTGCCACTTGGTCGAGTCAGAAAATCACTAATGATGTTAAGTTTGATTTGTTTGAACGATTGATCTATATGCATCCAAAATTTTTCGATGAAAATCCGTCAGGTATCGTCTTCTCCCGTTACTTGAATGACCCGCAACTTGCTTCGACCGGATTGATTGACCAAATCAAAACAATTACTACCAGTTTTTTCGGTGCTGTGGGTTTGATTGTGGTTATGTTGTACAGTTCGTGGCGTTTGGCGATTGTCGGTGTTATCGTGCTGGTTGTGGCATTTTTGCCGGCGGCACTCATCCGCAAAAGAATCAAAAAAGCCTCTAACAAAAATATGGTTATTGGCGGTAATATCGCAACAAATATCTATGAAACCTATTCCGGCAACAAGGTTATGGCGGCTTATGAGTTGCAGGAACGCCAGAATAAATATTTCAGAGAACAGACAATTGAGGCATTTAATGTAAATATTTCACTCTATAAGCGTTCAGGTTGGATGTCGCCTCTGATGTATATTATTGCGTCATTCGGTATTGCGGTGGTTTTGGGATATGGAACTCACTTGATTAGAGAAGGAATTATGACTGCGGGTGCTTTTGCATCATTTGTAACTTCATTGCTTTTGCTCTACAAACCGATTAAAACTTTGGGAAATACTTTGACTAATGTTCAGAATCTTTTTGTAGCAATGAGCCGAGTTTTTGAACTTTTTGAAATTCATTCTGAAATTTTTGATTGTGAAAATCCGGTTGAACTTGATGGTTTGAAAGAGGGTGTAACTTTTGAAAATGTTACTTTTGAGTATGAGGAAAATACTCCGGTTCTGAAAAAATTAAATTTGCAAGTTGCTAAAAATGAAACTCTCGCTATTGTCGGAAATTCCGGTGGCGGTAAGTCAACTCTGGTAAACTTGCTCCCCAGATTTTACGATGTGAAAGAGGGGGTAATCAAAATTGATAATAAGGATATTCGTGAAATATCTTTGAGTTCATTGAGAAAAAATATCTCTATGGTTTTTCAGGATAACTTCCTCTATACCGGGACTATTCGTGAAAATATCATGATGGGTAATTATCAGGCGACAGATGAAGAACTTGCAGCAGCAGTTAAAGCTGCGCATTTGGAAGACTTTTTGAGTGAACTTCCTGATGGTTTGGATACTTGGCTCGGCGAAAGAGGAACAACTCTCTCCGGCGGTCAACGCCAGCGTGTGGCAATTGCAAGAGCGATGCTGCGTAATGCTCCGATTGTAATTTTGGATGAGGCGACTTCTGCACTTGATAATGAATCTGAAGCAATCGTCCAGAAAGCAATGGATAATTTGATGAAGGACAAAACAGTTTTCATCATCGCACATCGTCTTTCTACAATCAAAAATGCAGATAGAATTGCAGTGATTAATAGCGGTGAATTGGTTGAACTCGGAAGTCACGAGGAACTTATGAATATTCCTGACGGCCAATACAAAGCCCTCTATGATATGCAATTTAAAAATCAAGAATAAAAGTTGATTGATCAATAATAAAAAAACGGAATTTACAGTTTGTACTGAAAATTCCGTTTTTGTTTTTAAGCATTAACCTTAACAATAACTTCTGTTTCACCAAGTCGGAGTTCAGGACTGAAAGAAAGTGTATCTGAATCAAGTTTTTCAAGTTCCAGAATGATAACTTCATTTTTACCTTTTTTGAGAATAGGCGAGGGGATATAGAGGGTTTCAGTAGGGCCGATATTCCAGTAGCGTCCGAGGTTGAAACCATTTACCCACACCAAACCTTTGGTGCCGGGGCGGAGAATAAAGGCCTCACCAATCTCATCAAGTTCAAATTCTCCTTTGTGGAATGTTGCAGGAGTATTATTAAATTCGCCGAATTCAAGTTTGCTTAAATCTGTCATCGGCAAAAGATTATAGTCCCAGTCGAGTCGAAGTTGAAGTTCCAACCCCACTCCGCCGACAATACCTTTAAAATCTTTGCCGACTTGCGGGCCGTAGTTAATGTGTCCGCAGTTTTCAACTAAAATATCAATATCTATTCCCTCTTTGTCGAATGGTTCAAGTTTGAATTCATTTCTTCCTTGATCACGCATGCGGCTTCCGAGATATTTGCCATTGCACCAAACTTGGGCATAATCATTTACTTCAAACAGACGCAATTTTTCCAAACCTTCATACTCAATATTATCAGTAATCGGCATCGGCCCGTCAATGTGAGTTCGATAGTGGATAAAGCCGAAACTCTCTCCCAAACTCTCCATAGTCGGCGGAGTAAGTTTGTGACCGCTTAAAGAGCTGATATTTTTTAAGTTCGCCAATAACGGCGCACTTTGAGTAAGTTTTATTGGAGCAGGGCAGACTTTTTTGCTGATTTCTACCTTGCGGATATTGGGATTATTGGAATATTTGGCGATAATTGCCTGGCAAGCATAAAACTTTTCATTTGGGTCACCGCATTCAGTTAAGGGGCAGTCATAGTCGTAACTGGTAACAGTCGGCTCGTACATGCCGGGGAAATTTCCGTTCGCTCCATTGGTGAAACCGAAGTTTGTTCCGCCATGGAACATATAGAAATTGACATTTGCACCTGCGGCAAGCATTTTTTCAAGTTCTTCAGCCGCTCCGCCGGGTTCGGTACCCGCACCGCGAGTATGGTGTTTTTCGCCCCAGTGGTCGAACCAGCCGTTCCAAAATTCCATGCAGAAACTCGGAGAATCAGGACGGTATTTTTTTGTAACTTCAAAGGCATTTTGAGAATTGGAACCAAAATTGGCAGATGCCATTACTTCCGGCAAAGTTCCCCCCACAAGCATGTGTCCAGCCGGACCGTCACTGGTAAAGTGCGGTACATCAATTCCATGTTTTGTATAAAGTTGGTCGATATAGCGCAGATAATTTTTGTCATGACAGAAAGAACCGTACTCATTTTCAACTTGAACCATAATAATAGGACCGTTTTGAGTATGGAGTTTTTTCTGAATTTTGGGAAGCAGAACATCAAAATAGTTGGTTAAAGCCTTCAAATAAACATCATTCATGCGGCGTAATTCAACCCCCGGTAAGCCCATAAGCCAGCCCGGCAGACCGCCATTATCCCATTCAGCACAAATATATGGGCCGGGGCGGAGAATCATGTGGAGTTTGCGTTCATGTACGAGGTCGATGAAGCGTTCAAGGTCGCAGATGCCGGAAAAATTGAATTCGCCCTGGTGTAATTCATGCAAGTTCCACGGAACATAAGTTTCGATTGTATTCAAGCCGAATGCGACTGCTTTGTCCAATCTATCTTCCCAGAGGTCGGGATGAATTCTGAAATAGTGCATGGCACCGGAAATTATTTGAATAGATTTGCCGTCAATAACGATACCGTCTTTATTGATTGTAACATTTTTCATATACTACCTGTATTGATTTTTTTGGGTTAATTAATTGAGCCAAAGTAATATACAACAAG
>JAZRSP010000173.1:0-1856 GCA_045651565.1 Victivallaceae bacterium
GTTTGCTCCGCAGGATGAAGTTCTGGCGCGTTATATTGCACAGCAATATCAGATCTTTCCGGAAGATATTTTTATTATCACGGAAAATGTCATTCTGGAGACAGATAACATAGATGTTGAAGTAAATCCTTTCCGGCAGAACCTTAATGAAAGCATGTTAGATATTATATTGCCCGGTAGCGGACAATCATGTATGATTAATGAACAAAAGGCCGCAAGGAAAAATAGTTCAGATTTCAATCTGGATGACTTATTTTGAACCTCCCAGCCCCACAGGTAACGCAGTGGGGCTTTTTCTTTAGCTTAATGCATACCGCTTGCCGTCAGGGGCAATTACCAGCTATATATTTCAAATTTCTGTTTCCTTTGTAAACACCTCATAATTTGACTAAATAAAAAAATAATTTTTTTGTTGAAATCAGGAAAAAAATTATTTTTCTGCTCCAGAATATATAACAGAGAAAAGAAGATGATATGTTCGGGAGTGTATGAGATATTTTTCTGAACTTTCTGGTGATTATCTTCAAAATAATGGAATGTAAACAGAGAAAACAGTTTTATCGGCAAAAAAACAGGGAGATGCCAAAAATGAAAAAAATTTGTACTCTGATGCTTTCGTATGGATGCAACTTGAATTGTACTTACTGCTTTGAAAAATGCAAGAGTGCAAGTCCGGAAAAACAGATGTCTCTTGAGACTGTTCAAAAGATAATTTTGAAAGAAGCAGATGTTGTTCGCAACTCAAATAATTACGATTCATTGAAACTTGATATCTTCGGCGGAGAACCCTTTCTGCGTTTTGAGTTGATCAAAGAGTTGTGTGATTGGGTGTGGAGAATTGTAACTGATATAAAAGTAGAGGTTTACATTACCACTAACGGAACCCTTTTTACTCCGGAATGCAAGGCATGGATACGCAGCAACCGTCAGCGGATTAGTATATGTATGAGCGTTGATGGCGATTCTGAAATGCAAATGCGGAATCGTGGCGTAAATGAAGAAAAACTTCCGCTGGAATTTATTCACGAAATGTTTCCGGAACAGCCGTTCAAAATGACCATTTCCAATCATACTCTCAAAGATTATGCAAGGGGATTTCTGGGGTTGATAAAGCGTGGCTACAAGGTTGATGCCCGTTTGGCATCGGAGGAAGAGTGGGCAGATGATGCTCATCTGATATATCGCCGGGAACTTATAAAAATTGCCAATTTTTATCTTAAAAATCCGGAACAAAAACCTTGCAATTTCTTCTTGAAAGTTTTTTCCGCTGTTGATGAAAATATTGATCGTTATTGCGGTGCCGGAACGCACATGAGTGCGTATGATTATGATGGTAAAAAATTTCCGTGTCACATGTTTACGCGAATCGTTCATGGGGAATATCCGGTTGATTTCTTCAAAGAATTTGAATTTGAACATCCGCTTAAGAGTCGGATTGAACCGTGCAATAAATGTGTGCTTCGGCAACATTGTCCGACTTGCATTGGTTGCAATTTTCAGCACCGTGGAAAACTGAACGCGATGGATACCAGAAGATGTCGCCTGCATTTGGTTGAGATGAAAGTTATCAGCACTTTCCAGATTCTCTATATGACCAGGAAGGAAGTGCAACATCCGTTGGATGAGGTGGAAAAACTGATTCTGCAGCGGGCGTTGTCCACCTATGATCTTGTTAAAAACCTTAAATTTTCAAATTTTATACAAAAATAAAAATAATTGATGAATTTCAGACATTCGGTCTGAAACATCAGGAAACTCCAAAAGAAAGGAAGTGAACCATGAGCGTGAAAAGAGAAACCCTGAAAAAAGCCAGAGCTATCGTCTCGGGATACATTCCCAACGAAACCGTTTGTATG
>JAZRSP010000174.1:0-1794 GCA_045651565.1 Victivallaceae bacterium
AATCCATTTTTTAAATTGTGTAAAGCATCAAAAAGTGCCTTTGATGCACCCTTTTTAGAAGAGCCGCGAATCGCCTTAATCCCCAAAAAACTGATCAAATCCGCCACGAAATCACCATCACCCGATGAACTGACTACCGCATAAGTTTTTTCCCGACAATGCTTCGGAAAAAGACAAGGGAAAAACATCAAGCGGTTATGCCAAGTAACTGTAACCATTTTTCCGTCATTAGTTCCGATATAGTTATTGGGGTCGATAATTTTTTTACGAAAAAAGAGTTTGAAATAAGTATACAAAAAGATGTAGCCGACAAAAATACCGACTTTATACAACTTTCGATTAGCCCGAAATTTATTCTTAATTTGTTTATGTTTCTTGCTCATTTTTTCCTTTTTGCGCAAATGTTGTTTAAAACGCAAAGTTTTTCACAATCAATTTTTTTGTTGGCGTGACAAACATTTCTGCCATGCCAAATAAGTAAATGCGAGAAATTTCCCAATTTTTCGGGAGCGACCCGCTTATTAATCACCATCTCAATTTTAAGTGGGTCGTCGGACTTGACAATACCCATGCGGTTCAAAAGCCTTTTTACATGCGTGTCAACCGCAAAACCCGGTTTGCCGAACGCATTGGGGAGAACCGCATTTGCCGTCTTTCGCCCTACCCCCGGAAGCGAGGTCAAGTCCTCCATAGTTTCCGGAACTTCTCCGCCGAAATCCGCCACAATTTTTTTAGCAGTTTCGACAATATTTTTTGACTTTGACTTGGTCAAGCCGATAGACTTAATAATCTCCTCAACCTCGGCAACATCTGCTTTGCTCAAACTTACCGCATCAGGGAATCGCCTGAATAACTCCGGCGTAGTCATATTCACCCGCTTGTCCGTGCATTGAGCCGATAGAATAACCGCAATCAAAAGCTGAAACGGCGTTTCGTGGTTCAAAGGGCACTCGCAATCGCCATAAAGTTTGTACAATTCATCATAAATAAGTGCCAACTTCTTGGCTTTAACATCATTCAGCATAAACGATTTTTAACCTATTTGTCAAAAAAGTTCCGCAAAAGTGTAATTCCTGCATCACTGCTTTTCTCCGGGTGGAACTGATAACCCAAAATGTTTTTCTCGCCGACAATCGAAGAGTAACGGGTAATAAATTCAGTTTCACCAAGCGAATTGGCAGGATTATCCACTTTCGCATAATAAGAGTGAACGAAATAGAAGTAACTTTTATCTGCCACACCTCTAAAAAACGGATTATTTTTGTCCATAAATTCGACCTGATTCCAACCCATTTGAGGGACTTTTTCGCCTGCATTACGGTCAAATTGAAGAACTTTTCCCTTAATTAATCCCAAACCTTTAACGCCGGGGGCCTCTTCACTTGAATCAAGTAACATCTGCATTCCCATACAAATACCGAGAAGTTTTTTACCCTCCTGTACATATTGCAGAATGCCATTTTCGAAGTTACGACTCCGAAGTTCCTCCATGCCGAGACCGAAGTTACCGACTCCCGGCAAAATACAATATTGAAAATGTTTCAAATCATTAACATTATCAATAATTCTCCATTCACGCCCGATAAAACTTACCGCCTGCGTGACCGAGAACAAATTTCCCATATTATAATCAATAATTGCTATCATACACAATCTTTCCTTGTTAAACCGTTTCTATAATTTACCACATTATTTCAAAAAAACAAATAAATATTCATGTGCAATCAAAAGAATTTACTAATATATTAGTAATAGCAATATAAAAACTATTCTTCCCAAGCATATAATACATCT
>JAZRSP010000175.1:0-14833 GCA_045651565.1 Victivallaceae bacterium
TGTCTTCCTAAGACCGCTTGGCCTCCCGACTTGAGTTATGAGTGGAAGGCACGCAACCTCCTCCCCCCTAAAAAAAATAAAAAAATATAATTTTGAGGTTGCAAATATTTTGAGGTGCGTTATATTATTGCAAAGGAACAAGAAACTCAGGAGAATTTCCGTATGAAAGAAAACAATTTACCGGAAAATGTAAAAATCAATCCCGACGAGAACTTTGTAGCAAAATTGCGTAATGCGATGGAGAAAAATGGTGGATATTGTCCATGCAGGCTTCAACGCATTCCTGAAAATATTTGTATTTGCAAAGAGTTTCAAGAGCAATTAGCGGATGAAAGTTTCAGCGGGTATTGTCATTGTAGGCTTTATTTCAAAGAAAAATAAAAGGAGAAGAACCATGGAAGTTTTGCATTTAAATCAAGAATCTTTTGAAAAATTAACCAATCAAAGCGAAAAGGCAGTTTTAATTGACTCCGGCGCAACTTGGTGCGGGCCCTGTCAGATGCTTGCACCCGAATTAGATAAACTTGCCGCTGCGCACCCGGAAATCATTGTCGGCAAAGTCGATGTAGATGAGTGTCGTGATTTAGCAATCAGTCTCGGAATTAATACCGTTCCGACACTTTTCTTTTTCCGCAATGGAGAGATGGCGCAAAAATTAGTAGGTTACATGTCTGCTGATGATTTGGCAAAGAAATTAGGCCTTTGAAAATTTATTTATACAATATAATATATAGTATAATAAAAAAGGAGAGTCAAGCGACTCTCCTTTTTCACATCGAAATTATTTGAGTTTATAAATTTTTCGTGTCCCGTCTTCCTGGTGCTCAATCATAATTTTGACGGTATCCGGCGGCAAGATGTCTTCGATTCTTTCCGGCCACTCCAAAAGCGCATAAGAATTACTGTCACTCAAAAATTCATCAACCGCAAATGCCAACGCATCTCGTGAATTATTAATTCTATACAAATCCAAGTGGTAAAGATAACTAAATGCTCCGTCAAGTTTATACTCTTGAACAATGGTATAAGTCGGACTGCTCACCGCTTCAGTAACGCCAATCGCTTTCGCAAAGGCTCGCGAAAAAACAGTTTTCCCTGCTCCTAAATTGCCATACAATGCAATGACTGTACCCGGAGTTGCTATTTCGGCAATTTTTCTCGCAAATTCGGCAGTATCAGTTTCATTCTGGCTGATAAAATCTTCAAAATCAATGCTCATATATTAAACCCTATCTATCACAAAAAACTATTTGGCACACTTCAAAATTTCATTAAAAATTTCTTCGGCTTCCACCATTCTACCAACCCCGTCTGCTCCACAAGCAACATGTCCTTCGGCAGGACCGATAAAAATTACAGAACCATCGGCTTTCAAGGTTTCACAATTACGCTGAACTGCCGGATTCTGCCACATTTTCGGGTTCATGGCAGGAGCAATTAATTTACAAGTATCGCAGGTAATTGCAAATGTAGAAATTGCATCATCCGCAATGCCATTAGCCATTTTGCCGATAAAATTAGCCGTAGCTGGCGCAATAACGAAAAGTTCACACCATTCTGCCAAATTCACATGTTCAGGCTTCCAATCCTGCTGCTCAAAAAGTCCGACAGTAACATCATTTTTTGAGAGAGTCTGGAATGTCAGAGGTGTAACAAAATTAGTTGCATTCTGACTCATAATAACTCGGACTTCAAAGCCTTTTTTTACCAACATACTGCACAACGCGGCACTTTTATAAGCAGCAATTCCGCCGGTAACTCCAAGAACAATATTTTTTTTCATTTAAAATGGCTCCTCTGTGAATTTTTTACTTTGAAGCGAAAAATTTTTAATAACTGAAAGCAATGCAGCCGCAGCAACTTCCACATCATTATTGGCGATAATATAATCGTATGTGCGCCAGAAAGAGAGTTCATGTTTCGCTTTGCCCAAGCGCAAAGTAATTTGCTCTTCGGAATCAGTCGCACGGCTTCTCAAACGCCTTTCAAGTTCGGTCAAAGACGGCGGAACTATAAAAATAAATTCGCAACACTTCGCCAATTCTGCATCTTTGGTGCAAGCATCTTTAATTTGCAACGCTCCCTGAACATCAATATCAAGCAGGACATTTTCTCCCTTTTCGGCAATCGAAAGGACTTCGCTTTTCAATGTTCCGTAAAAATTGGCAAAAACCTCGGCACTTTCGACAAATTCATTATTTTCTTTGCGACGCAAAAATTCTTCTCTGCTCAAAAAATGATAGTCCACATCATTAACTTCCCCTACTCTCGGCGATCTGGTTGTGCAGGATACTGAAAATCTCAAATCCGGCAACTCCTTGCGAATCGCTTTAATCAAAGTCGATTTGCCGACTCCGCTCGGCCCTGATAAAATAATAATATTTCCTAATTTCATAGCAATTTCCTTTTTTTATTCGATATACTTTACTGCAAAAAAAGAAAAATGCAAGGAATTTTTTTAACTTCCTTGCATAAAAATTAAAGATTTTATCGATTAACGGCTGTTTTGGTCATAGGCATCTTGTCCGAATTTACGGCAGAGATTCGCAAAAATTTTCGCTCGGCGTATGGCAAAATAGCGTAAGGGATTATACCAAGAATAAGTCGATTTCGCCTCGATTTTGCCATTAAGTTCCAACAAATCATTGGCTTGCTCAAATCCGTAATCAATATGGTACATCAGATCGTGAATTAAGGCACTTGCCTCAAAACTTGGGTTGATCGAAGTAATAATACTCCTCAACTTTTCAGGAAAAAAATCTGCTCCAATACCGTTACAAATTTTTTGCAATTCCTCATCTGAATAACTCTTTAAAAGTTCGTGCCCATACAATTCAAGTTTAATCGCTTTATCTTTTAATTTTTTTATCTCATCAATGCTATACATATAAAATTTCTCCTTTTCTATATCTATGTCAATATCTTACGATTCGAATACTTGGTTGATAATTTGTAAATCATCTACAACGGATGAGGTGTCTTTCAAAAACCAAGTTTGAACTTTATCAGTCAGAGTAATATCATCCGGGGTACGGAAAACAGGATTAGACCACACAGCTCCGGGAGATTCGCTTTCGAAGTAAATTGTCCACGAACCTTGAATCTTGCGCACCAAGCGTTTGTCAGCCTTGTCTTTATCTCCGTCCGCTATAAATACCGGTGATACCCCTGACACCCACCCGTAGTAAGAATAATGAGCATTAAAGTCCATGCCCTCCGGATGCCAGTTCCAAACTGGTATCGCCCCTACAATATCGAAACTCTGCAAGTCCCACATAGAGTACTGTCCGTCTGAAAGTTCTCCACCGCACTTGTGCCATTGCCCATTTGCATAAATGGAGTCTTTTGGAGTTAATACAAACCCACCGAAAGATTCACCGACTATTGGTTTGAACTCTCCGCTTCTATAAATTTTTATCATAGGACTATCCTTTCTTTACAGTTGGGTATGGTAATGTTCCGCTACCCAATGACGGATATATTGCATCTGTTTCCCAATTTCCAGTTTGAATATCGTAAGTGTAAGTTTCGCAGGTATAATAGCACGCAGGAGAATAAACCGCTTCAAATGCAAAGTAACAGTTTGAACCATTACCGAATAAATAAACATTATTTGCGTTTTTATAAATCGGCCCATTAGTTCCGTCAAGATATTCACCTGTTGCATAGTAATCACCATTTACGGCTTCAGTTCCTGCACCAGTTACGGTGTAATCGGCCGGGATAATCTCGTTTCCGTTTTCGTCCAATTTTCTACAAACCGGTACAGGAGTAACACCGTCAAGCGTACTCCAACTGCTTAACATGTTTGTTGGGTATGTATCCGCACTGCTTGCAACTGTACAGTAAAGCATTCCACTACCCTCATCAATTACAGTTGGACTTAAACACCAACCCGAAGCCCATGAGTAACCGCATTGATTTGAGAAATACATGTAAATATTATTTTCATTTTTATAAATTGGTAAATTATTTTTAGTTTCGCCAGTATCAAAGTAATCTCCATTAGCCTCGGTACTTCCTGCTCCTGAAACTCGGAACAATGTTCCATTGCCACCGCCACTTGAACCACCGCCACTTTCACCTCCGGCTTCACCGCCCTCTGAATCGCCTTCGTCATCAGCGACACTTGTATCTATCCAAATCATACCTTCGACCGGATTTGCAGGTTCAGTATCAGATACCACAATATTGAGAGCATCACCCTCATAAGTTCCAGTAACACCATTAATAACTACATCTTTTTTGATATTTTCAGGAAGCAAATTAGTTAAATCTACATTTCCGCCGACTTCAATATTCTTAAATAAACTCGGATATCCTTTAAGTTTCAATGAATCATCAACCACCACATTTTTTTCTTTTAAAATGAGTTTAAACGCATTTTTAATTGCGGTAATTCCATTATTTATCAACATAATTTTCTCAAAAATATTCATTATTCCACCTCTTCCAAAGTTGTATCAAGTTGAGAATTAATTAATTCCAGTGACTCCTCAAATGTTGCGATTTTTTCATCCAGATTATCAGCAAGTTCCTGCAATTTATCGGCTGAAACTTTTTGCTCCAAAAGCAGCATCAATTCTGCTTTGGTAAAATTTTTCAAGGAATCATCATCTGACAGAAATTCTGAATCGCAAGGACGATTTTCAGCAATAAAATTGCTTTTTGCCAAAACAAAATATTCGTCCAAATTATTAACATTGATCCCATAAATCACAAATTCGCCTTTTCGACTTTTATAATTATTAATTGCTTCGGCGAAACGGGCTGTATTGCTATTGATCAGAAAGGCGATAACCCCATTGGCAAAATCACTCAAATCCAAACTGCACTCCGCCTGAAAAATCGGCATAGTAGAATTATCATTGTCAATGTCCCCGATAATTCTAAATACAGAACTTTGCGGAAATTTTTTACAACTCCATTCTTCCGCATTATCACCAGGTTTTTCCATAAATTTAAATTCGGCAATGACGGTATCTGCCAATAGTAATCTCGGCAGAGAATCGTCACGAATTATGCGTTCATTAAACTCATTAAGCAATTGACCGCTTGCAGCGTCAATCCGAACTGAAATTTTTCGATAATTTTGCATATTAAATGACTCCTTTTACTTTTTTTAGATAGGCAAAAAATGTCAACTTATCCCCACAAAAAAAATAGTAATTTTTAGTAAAAAAAAGGTATTTTTAAGAGTTTATTTGCAAATCATTTTTTCGGCTCTACTTTATCGATAGTCCGTAACAACCAAAAAGGAGGAGTTCTATGGAAAAAATTAAAATGTGGTCACTGCTTATTGCAGTAAGTGCGGTCAGTCTTTTGACAGGATCTTTCATTGCCGAAGCCGATGGCGAAAGTTCCCAATCTTTTACCATGCAAAGCCGTTACGCTCTGCTCAGCGGTCCGGTTTTGGTCAGGAGCGAAAATTACGAAAATCCCACTACCGCAAATGCGATTTTCAAAATCGATTCTGTGACGGGTCAAGTGTGGATTTTGCACTTAACAATTGAGTCCCCTGCCCGACCGACAATTTTATCGGCTCGCTTCGTTCCAACTACCGATATATCAAGGAATTAGAACTTTACAAACTAACTTTTGCGTCAAATCAAAAATCTGCGTTGTCAAATTTTCGGCAACGCAGATTTTTTTTACCCTTTTTTCATAGAAAAAGAGCTGAAAAGGGACATTTTGACAAAAAAATCAAAAAAAATCGTTTTTTTTTCAAAAAAAGACTTGAAAAAGGGAAAAAATAGTGTATAATAGGTGCAGATAGGGGAGATTAGGGAGATTTAGGTGATAAAAATCTTACGATAGTTGCAACAAGTTAGAGATTTATTAAAAATGGAAGATTTTACAAACGAAGTATTCTTTTTCGGAGAGTACGAACACAATCTTGATTCACAAGGCAGGCTTACCATTCCGTCGGATTGGCGCCAGGAGGGAGAGAATAGACTTATCCTCTTTCCGGGGCGAAATAATGACCTGTTACTTTTTCCATTTGCAACTTTCAGAGAATTTTTGCTCAAAGCGGGAAAACTCTCTTTGGCAAATAAAGAACTCCAAGCGGCTTTGGCAAGAATCGGTGCCAGAGCAAGAGATTGCCGCTGCGACAAGCAGGGGCGTATCAAAATCGACAAAAATATGTTGCAGAGTATCAATGTAACCAATACATTGAAAATGGTCGGCGCATTGACCTTTATCAGACTCTGTGCCGTCGAAACTTGGGAGAATAGCAACGACGTCAGAGATGACGATACTTGTTTGGATGAATTCCAAAAAATCTGTGATGGTTTGTCCGATATAAAATTGTGAAAAACAAGGACGGTCGGAGAAGATGACAGAATTTTTTGAACATAAACCGGTGTTGTATCGTGAAGTTGTCGAATTTATGAATTTCGGCGATCGCAAGGTACGGATAATTGACGGAACTCTGGGCAATGGGGGACACACCAAATTGATTTTGGAGACAAACCCGAATGCCGAAATTCTGGGGATTGACCGGGACACGCAGGCTTTGGAGCGTGCGAAGGAGAATTTGCGTTCTTTTGAGGGGAGAGTGCATTTTTTCCATGGGACTTTCTCAAATTTGAGGGAGTTTGCAGAGGAGCTGAACTGGGATGATGTTGATGGTATTCTTTTGGATATCGGCGTATCAAGTCCCCAGTTAGATGATGCAAGACGGGGGTTTTCGTGGAGAATGGACGGCCCATTGGATATGAGAATGGATCGCAAATCTCCCCTGACCGCCAGCAGAATTTTGAACAACAGTTCCGTTGAGGAGTTGACCTGGATTTTTCGGGAATACGGAGAAATTCCGAAAGCGGCTAAATTAGCAAGTTTCATTGTGAAACAACGGGTGGAAAAACCATTCCAAACGACTGCGGATTTCGTGGAAGTTTGCGATGCGGCTCTCGGTAAGGCAAAGGGGAAATCACTGCCGGCACCGACCTTGCCCTTTCAGGCGGTCAGAATTGCGGTAAATGATGAACTCGGAGAATTAGAGCGGGCATTGAGCGAGGCATTCAGTTTGCTCAAAAAAGACGGCGTACTGGAAGTAATAAGTTTCCATTCATTGGAAGACCGAATCGTGAAACGATTCATGAAAGAAAAAGCAGAAGGCTGTATTTGCCCTAAAAGTTTCCCGGTATGCGTATGCAACCACAAACCGGAATTGAAAATTTTAAGCAAAGGCGTCATCACTGCTAAAAGTGATGAATTAGAAGATAATAGAAGAAGCAGCTGTGCAAAATTACGAGTTGCTGGAAAGTTATAAAAAATGAGCGTAAAAATTAAAACAACTAAAATCGGCAGACAAAAAACTTCTGCCCCTGTCAGCAAGACAAAACATCAGGGAGCAGAATGGCAACGCTTGTTGCTTGATTTCAGTAAATTGATGATTTTGATTTTTGCGATTATCTTCCTTTTCGGAGTCCACGCTTACTTCAATTCTGAAATCCAGCATACTATTGACCAGGTCAACTCCCTCAAACGGGAAATTACCTATTTGGACAAGGAAATCGAAAACCACCATGCAAAAATCGAGACTTTGAAGTCCGGTGAACATATCAAAAAACAAATTACCAAATTTAACTTGAAATTACAACTGCCTAATCATAATCAACGTTATGAAATTACATTGCAGACGACTCCGGGAACTCGAAATCCCCAAAAATATACCAGTCGCAGCGTAGGTCAAAATTCCGAAAAAAACTCGGAATATCTCGCAATCAAGTAACGTTAATTCAGGGAAGTTGTAAAAAAAATGCTTTGTAGTAATGACAAAATCAAGACCCGCATGTTGCTGGTTATCATAATATTTTTTATACCTGCAGTGATTTACCTTGTTATCGGCATGTATAATTTGCAGGTCATTCATCACGATGAGTACCTCAAAAAATCCCAGAAGCGTGTTCGCCGCACCGACAAAAAATTAGCACGAAGAGGCAGCATTTTCAGTGCTAATGGTTCAGTATTAGTTACCAATGTACCGTGCTACAATATCGCAGTCGACCCGTATGTAATTTACCAGCAGGACAAAAGCGGCAAATCAAAACACAAAATTGCCGTCGTCATCAGCAAACACTTGAATATCCCATTCAAAGAGGTTTTGGACAAATTAGCTCCGGAGCGTCCGGTTTACGACAAAAACGGCAAAATCGTTTACGATGAAAACGGCAAAATAAAAATGCGTAAATCTCAATATGTGATGATTAAACGCTCTGTATCTCTGGATAATGCCGCCAAATTACGCCAAGAATTAAAGGCTCTCAAACTCTCCAAAGGTATTATTTTGGAAGATTCATACATGCGTTATTATGTTAAAGGCTCTTTTTTGTCAACAATTTTAGGCTTGACCGAATCGTTTGAAGACAAAGACTTCGGCAAATCCGGCGTGGAAAAAGCCATGAATAAAGATCTTACAGAAACTGCCGAAGCAGGCTTCTACGAAGCAGGCGGTGACGGCCGCAGATTAAGTTACGGCGACAACGATGAAGCCGAAATAAAAGACGGCAAAAACATCTATCTTACCATTAATGAGCCGCTGCAAACCTTTGTCGAAGAAGAACTTGATCAAATTATGGAGGAATTTTCACCTAATGCTGCCTATGCTATTATGGTTGATCCGAAAACCGGTAATGTTTTGGCAGCGGCGCAACGCCCGAATTTCAACCCCAATGACCGCAGCACTTTGACTGCCCAGAGCAGCAACTTGCGTTTTTTGACCGATGTTTATGAGCCGGGGTCAATTATTAAGCCCTTTACCATTGCCCATGCTCTCGACAACGGTATCGTAACTCCCAATACCATGATCGATTGCGAAAACGGCTATTGGGTTTATATGCGTCGGCCTTTGACCGATTCACACAAAATCGGGGTGGTTTCCATTACCGAAGTATTGAAGCAATCAAGCAATATCGGCACTGCCAAAGTCGCTTTGATGCTTGGTGATGAAGCAGTTAGAAATAACCTTGCCAATTTCGGTTTCGGACAAAAAAGCAACTTCATTCTCCAACCGGAATCAAAAGGTATTTTCCATAAAATTGACAGTTTCAAGCGTGATAAGTTACTCGTAACCCGTGTGGCTATCGGTTATGGTATATCGGTTACTCCAATTCAGATGATCCGTGCATATTGCGCTTTGGCTAATGGCGGTAAACTTCTGCCGTTGCGTCTGATTGACCGAATCGAAGACCCGGAAACAGGTGAAGTTAAAGAGATGCCTTACAAAGAAGGCACTATGGTTTTTGAAAACCCGCAAACCGCTGAAACCATGCGTTACATTTTGTCGCAAATCCCCCGAAAAGGCGGAACCGCTCAAAAAGCCGCAGTTCCAGGCTTCAATGTGGCGGGCAAAACCGGTACTGCCCGCAAAAATACCGCACAGGGCTATTCAAATAAATATTTTGCATCTTTTGTCGGTTTCGCTCCGGCAGAAGACCCTGCATTTGTATTGTTAGTTACAGTTGATGAACCGCACGGAAGAAGTTACTACGGCGGTTCAGTTGCCGGCCCGTCGTTCCGCCGTATCAGCGAAAAGGCATTGAAGTATTTGAATATTGACCCAAAAGAAGTAAGTTACTTCACCTACGAGGACGAGGCTGAATAATGAAATCAATACATTTTGTTGGCATCGGCGGTATCGGCATGAGCGGACTTGCCTCAATGTACAAAAGCATGGGCTATCAAGTTACCGGAAGCGACCGTGGCAGTAATTTGCCCGAAAATCAGAAAATTCTTGCACCTTTGCGTAACAAAGGTATCACCATTTATCCGCAAGACGGTTCTTATGCGCAAAAATCGTCACAGATTGATTATCTGGTCTATTCAAGTGCCATTGAAGCAGATAATCCGGACTTTCTGGCAATGCCTGAAAACTGCAAAAAAATTCATCGAAGCGAAGCCTTGCAGATGATTATAAATTCAAGTTCGTTCCAGAATACCATTGCAATTTCCGGCAGTTGCGGCAAAAGCAGTGTATGTGGACTTTTGAGTGAAACTATTTATAACCTTACTAATGAAGTAAACTCGCTTAATGGAGCTATTATCAAGCGTTTTATCGGCGACACCGAAGCAGGAAATTTTCACGGTGAGGGAGATAATTTTTTTGTTTTTGAGGCTGATGAGAGCGATAAAAGTTTAGTCAACTACTCTCCGGACTATGCGATTTTGTTAAACATCGGTACTGACCATTACAGCAAAGAAGAACTTGCGGAAGTTTTTACGACTTTTATCAACAAAGTCAAAAAAATGGCGGTTGTTTCAAGTGAAGTCTATTCATTGATAAAAGATAAACTTACAACTTCAATTCCGATTATCCAATTCAGTGAAAAATTGGAAGCTGAAATTGCAGATGATATTTACGCCGTTACTGCATACGAAAAAATCAATAAAAACGGTAAGTTCAAAATTGAAATTACCGTTAATAACAGTCAAAAAATCACCCTGCCTATCCCCGGTTTTCATAATGGGGTAAATGCCTTGGCAATTTTTGCCTTGCTGGAAAACTTGGGATTTGAGAGTTCAGCAATCGCCGAAGCAATCACCGATTTTCATGGGGTTGCACGCCGATTTGACTTTATCTGTGAACGAGCTGACGGGGTTAGAATTTATGATGACTACGCTCACAATCCTGAAAAAATCATCTCTTGCTTAAAAGGTGCAAGAGAAATTTGCGATAAGAAAATTTTTCTGGTTTTTCAACCGCATGGATACGGTCCTTTGGGCTTCATGCGAGAACCGTTATTTGAATTATTGGAAGCAAATTTAAATGGAGATTCCGAACTTTTTATCATGCTTGAAGCATTCTATGCAGGAGGGACAAGCAGTTTCTCTCCACATAGCAAAGATGTCATCAGCGATTATCAGCAAAAAAGTTCATATCCGAGTAAATATTTGCATTTAGAAAGTCGCGAAAAAGTAAAAGAATTTTTACAAATTCACGCACAAAAAGGCGACGTCATTATGGTAATGGGTGCAAGAGATAACTCTCTTCCAGTCTTTGCCGCAAATCTATAATTTTTTAGTTTTTTTATTAAATTTACAGGTGAATTGTCTTTATTTAAAAGATAAATTTTATATTAACAAAACAACACGAGGAGCAAAAAATGAACTGGAAAAAAATCGGACTACTGTCACTTGGAACTGCAACTATGATCATGAATTTCGGATGCAGTTCAAACAATCTCAAACAAATCGAAATGCAGCAAGCCTACACTTTGGTGCAGGGCGGAAATTATTGGGAAATTTATCAGAAATACGCTGACGAAGGAGATGCAGAAGCACAGGCTCGCTTGGCATATTTATATATTACAAACTACTACTCGTCTGACCTGATATACAAATATGCTTCACTTGCAGCTAAACAAAATCACCCTTTAGGCTTATACTGCATGGGGATATATCATAATTTCTGGAATAACGACCATGATGATGACCACATCACAGAAAGCTACTATCTTCGAGCTATAGAACTCGGATATGACCATGCGCTGCTTGCGCTTGCAGAACTTTACAGTACCCTGCGAGAAGTCGGAGAATCTCCGCTCTATAACTCCGAAAAAGCTGAGATTTATTACAAAAAAGCTTTAGAGAAAAAAGTCCCTTTAACTGAAAGTCGATACTCTAACTTTTTGTATAAGCAACAAAGGTACGATGAAATCCTTGCCATCGAAGAACAGGGCGAAGACTATTTTTCGCTTCTCGGTGCCGCTTTCAGTTACCAAAATCTTCCTGGCAAAGTCAATATTGCCAAAGCACTGGAATTAGCAAAAAAAGCCCAGGATATGGGACGCCCGAATGCAAATTTTGACATCCAAGGTTTGTTCATGGGGGCTACTTGTGGAGGTGAAATTTTTTACTTTGCTGCATTAGAGCATATAATGTGGAATGGTTACGACAATTACAGTTTGGAGCTTATGAAATATGCAGTTGCCGATGAATATACTCTTTCGAGATGTCCTGAAATAGCATTTGAATACGCAAGAAATCTTATTCAAATAGATGCTCATTACGATGAAGCGAAAAAATATCTCAAAATTGCAGCAGATAATAATTATAAACCTGCCTACCTCCTTTTGGGATTACACTATATTTATGATGAAGATCTCCCAAATGCAATTAAATATCTCTCTATTGCCGCAACCGTTCCTGAATACAAAGTAAAGGCGTTGGAAATTTTAGCAGGCATCTATCATGATACGGGAAATATACTTGCCAGAGATATGTGTAATCTTTATGGATTTAATTTAGAAAGTACCAGCGGCAGAAATAATGTTGCTCGCAAACAACTGACAACTTATGGCGATGACCAATCTTTTGCTTACAGTGCTGCACTATTTGCTTTATCAAGTTTGGAGGAAAATAATTTTGCAGATAGAATGTTAGCAGAAATCATGCAAAAAGACGGCGAAAAATTAAAAAAACTTGCAGAAGAGAGCAATGGCGATGCACTTTTTGCACTCAGTGTCATATTGAAAAAGAATGCTCCGGAAACTCCGGAATACAAACAAGGTGATGAATATTTCAAAAAAGCAGTAGAGTTAAAACATCCTATCGCATGTTATATTATGGCAAATATGTATTCTCACGGAATTGAAGTCGAGCATGACTTAAAAAAGGCAATGGATTATTATCAAATCAGCGCCGAACAGGGCTTCCTCCCTGCAACCAAAAATATAGTTTTCCTGATTTGGAACTATCGCAATGTATTCCAAATGGAATGGAAAGAGATGCAGAAATGGTGCGAAATGTGTATGGAACAAGGTGGAATCGAATTGGCAAAACACTATGCTGATTTGGCTCTGGAATATGGCAATGATACCGACTTGGCTCTGTCCTTGTATCAAAATGCTATCGACCAAGGCGACTCTAATGCGATGGTAGGATATGCCACATATTTACTGGAACAAAACGATATAGATAATGCCGACAATTATTTTAACATGGCAGCTAATGAAGGAAATTATTATGCATTGACCCTCATAGGAATGACATACTCAATGATGAAAAATTATCGTTGGGCATATATCAATTTCGTAAAATCATATATGATTTCTCCTGAAGAAAATTTCAATTTGGAAGCTCTGGCGCAATGCTATCGCGACGGTCTGGGCTGCGAACAAAGCAAAGATAGATTTTTGACTATTGCAAACCAGGCACTCCAATTAAATTCCGCACCGATTTGCCTTATTTTAGGTGATGCCTACTACAACGGACTTGCTGTCGAAAAAGACCTGAAAAAAGCCGAAGAATATTACAAAATCGGCAGTGAACGAGGCGACAAAGATTGTCAAAAAGCATTAAAAACACTCTCTTTCTAAAATTTTGAAAGACTTTTGATTTGACAAAACGGCATTTTTGTGGTAAATTATATGAGATTTTTATAATTAATTACGATTACCCATGGAGTTTGATATGACACAAATAAAAATCCCTTACGGCAGAACTTATCTTGCCTGTGAGATTGATGATAAAAATCTTCTCGGTATCTTTGAATCTCACATTGATTCCGCTGCAGAAGATGCCGTTGCCGAAGTAGAGAATGCACTTAATAACCCCATCGGCTCATTACCATTGGAGGAGTTGGCAAAGGGCAAAAAAGATGTTCTCATAATTGCCAGTGACCACACGCGCCCGGTTCCGAGCAAAATTCTGATGCCTGCGATGTTGAAGCGTTTACGCAACTTCAATCCAGAGATCAATGTATCAATTCTCATTGCCACCGGCTGCCACAGAGAAACTTCCAAAGCGGAATTAATTGAAAAATTCGGCGAGGAAATTGTTGAAAATGAGAAAATTATAGTGCATGACTCAACCGATATCGGCATGTACAAGCACTTGGGCAAACTTCCCTCCGGCGGAGATTTGATTATCAATAAACTTGCAATTGAAACCGACCTTTTAATTTCGGAGGGCTTTATTGAACCGCACTTTTTCGCCGGTTTTTCCGGCGGCAGAAAGAGTGTTCTACCGGGTGTCGCCGCGCGTGAAACCGTCCTCGCCAACCACTGCTCGGAGTTTATCCAAAGCCCCTACTCCAGAACCGGAAATTTGGATAATAACCCCATACATAATGATATGATTTATGCGGCTAAAACTGCGAAACTCGCCTTTATCCTCAATGTAGTGATTAATGGCGACAAAAAAATCGTCCGAGCCTTTGCCGGAGATGTGGAGCAAGCCCACCAAGCTGGATGCGATTTCCTGCGTTCATGCTGTCAAATCAGCGTTCCCGAAGCCGACATTGTAATTACTTCCAATGGCGGTTATCCGCTTGACCAGAATATTTACCAGAGCGTTAAAGGTCTTACTGCCGGTGAAGCCGTAGCCAAAGAAAACGGAACTATAATTATCTGCACTGCCTGCAATGACGGCCACGGAGGAGAAGCATTCTACAAAACCCTCTCCGAAACTCCGTCACCACGAGCATTGTTGGAAAAAATTGCCGATGTACCGAGAAATAAAACTCTTCCCGACCAGTGGCAATACCAAATTTTTGCAAGAATTCTTGATAAATTCAATGTAATTTTTGTAAGTTCTGACTGTCCCTTGGAAATCTTTGAGAAAATGCAGTTAAAGGCGGTGAAAACTCTCGATGAAGCACTCTCTATGGCATACGCCAAACATGGCAAATCCGCAAAAATCGCAGTCATCCCCGACGGAGTATCGGTAATTGCCGGCAAAAAATAATTAACTGAAAACAATTCGGGCTTCACAAGTTTTTCTTGTGAAGCCCATAATTTTTAGCGGTTAAGTTGTTTCCAAATCGGCTCTAAATCAATAACTTTCTCTTGCTGCATTGCCCGATCCAATGCAAGTGCGAAAACTGCAC
>JAZRSP010000176.1:0-4032 GCA_045651565.1 Victivallaceae bacterium
CGCCGAGAGTGGCCTGAATGCCGTTGCCGCAAATTTCATTGCCGGTATAGAGAAAAGAGGCTTCAATGCCGTCGAATTCCTTGTTCCAGCAGCTGATCCAGCTGGCCTGAATGCCGTACATGTAGGCGGTGCCGGAGAAAAGCCAGCTGGCTTCAATACCGAAAACGCAGCCGTAGCCGTTGCAAATAGGCCATCCGCTGCGGATGCCGTACACATTGGATGTGTTGTTGGCGGCGGGAATGCCTGGAAAGATGCCGATGGAGCAGAAGGTCCACTTATTGAGCGGATCGGGCTGGGGATCGGCGGATCTGCAAACGGAGGCTGTAGCCGGATTGGCGGCGGACAAAGAGAGGACAGTGCAGGCTGTTGCCAGGAAAAGAATTTTTTTCATAGTGATTTATCCCTTCTGTTATATTACTGAGTCAGAGGTTGTAGTTGAAAAGGATGCACCAGGGGAGGGGGCCATTTTCGATAAAGTTGAGCAGTCCGAGTTGAATGGACTTATCTCTGGCTGCGTTGATGATGCCGATTTGGAGACCGGTGCAGGACTGAACGAAGTTGACGATGGAGAACTGCAGGCCATTGACCGTTTGGGCTTCACTGTAAATGAGAGAGCATTGAATGCCGTTGACTTCTTCGCTGCCGGAGTAAAGGACGGAAGCTTCCATACCCCAAACGGGTGCGCCGATGGAGATGGGTGCGCCGATCTTGATACCGTAAACGGGATCCGTGAGCATATCCGAAGGGGCGCCGGGAAGGAAGCCCACCTGGAGGATGGTCCAGTTATCGGAATAAGTATTTTGGGGTTGTGCTGTAGCGGTGTCTGCGGCCGCGAGGGTGCCGATGCAAAGGGTTGCGATCAGGGCGAGAAAAAATTTTTTCATGAGGACCTCCTTTTTTTGATTCGGGGCAACTGGGGGAAATATAGGCAAGAGGGGGTGGTTTTCAATAAAAAAGCGCAAAAAAGGGCAAAAATGCGAAAAATTTTCAAAAAAGAGCTTGACAAAATAAAAAAGTGTGGCATGTTATATAGCATGATGCAGCCGGTAAGGGTTGAAAAACCTGAACGGTAATATCGAGTGGTGGGATAGCTCAGTCGGCAGAGCAAAGGACTGAAAATCCTTGTGTCCCCGGTTCGATCCCGGGTCCCGCCACCATTTTGTTTTAACTCGTTGATATTCAGCGACTTATGTATAAGAAAACACCCGAAAAATCCGGGTGTTTTTTCGTTTTAAATTCTCTGTTTGGAGAATTGAGAGAACGGGGGAACGCCATAAAGCAGCCAAAATTCTCCGTTTTGCCTTTCCCAGGGACACCTCGTTTATGCTCAATAAGGGCTGATTTTGAGCTTTTCAAGTAGAGGAAAAATAAATCCCCGACCATTTTTGCCCAAATCAAAACTCTCCGATCCTTGTGTCCCTGACTATTCTATTTAAACACTTTTGTTTTGAATCAGCCATAAATCGTGACCATTTATCGCCCAATCAAAACTCCAACCATTTTCAAAAACATAAAACCAGTGACACCGAAATCCTATTGACACGAAAACTTATATACTTTAATTATGAATAGGCATTGTATTTTTGTTTTGCTGTGATATATTTGAATTATGCAATACAACATTTTGGAGATTTTCCAATGGCTCAACGAGGACGAACTATTTCATTATATTTGCTCAATGGCTCTGTTACAGGAGTCATAAAATACACTCTGCCTAATTGGACTGGTGTTATTTATAAAATACCGCGTACTGAATTGGAGAGTTGTAAAAAAAGAGTAGATTTACAGCAAAGCGGTGTTTACTTTCTTTTCGGTAAGTCTGATGAAAACAACGATAACGTAGTTTATGTAGGACAAGCTGGAATACGAAAAAATGGCAATGGGTTATTGGGGCGCATTTTGGAACATGCAAAAAATCCAGAAAAGGATTATTGGACTGAAGCGGTTGCTATCACAACGACCAATAATACTTTTGGTCCAACCGAGATAAGCTATTTGGAAAATCAATTTACCCAGTTGGCAATGAAAGCAAATCGTTACATTGTTAAAAATGCAAACGATCCTAATCCCGGTAATATTACAGAAGAAAAAGAAAGCGAATTGGAAGAGTTTATTGATTACGCCAAAGTTGTAATGGGCATCTTGGGGCATAAAGTATTTATCCCGTTTGATGAAGTGTCAGATAATACACCTAATACTAATGTTATAAAACTTCAACTTAAAAAACGTGGTGCAGACGCTACAGGCTTGTTGACCAGTGAAGGCATTGTTGTTTGCAAAGGCAGTAAACTTACTGCAAAACCAACACCAAGTTGCCATGAGTGGTTAAGGAATTTTCGTGTGCAATATGCAAACAAAATTACTGCAGATTTTATACTGACAGAAAATATTGTTTTCAGTAGTCCCTCTGCGGCCGCTGGTTTTTGCGTGTTTGGTGCAGAAAATGGCAGAACTGCATGGAAAACAGAATCTGGAAAAACGTTAAAAGAACTTGAAAACGAAGTATAATGGAACGCTTTTTTTACCAAAACAATATTACTGGATTTCTTGTGGATTCCGAGGATACTATTCTTGGGGCTTTGGCAAGAAACAACTCTTTTGATTTGGTAGATTTGCAGCGTAATGCCTGGCTTTATGAAATTACTTTTCTGAAAAATCTCTTGCGCAATGAAAGTTCCGGACATATAATCTTTGAATATTCCATTCCCCGCTTGGGCAAGCGCATTGATGCGATTTTGCTGTTGCATGGTATTGTTTTTGTCTTGGAGTTCAAAGTCGGAGCAAAAGAATATTTGCGGCAGGATTTGGAGCAAGTTTGGGATTATGCTCTTGACCTAAAAAATTTCCATGAAGCCAGTCGTAATTTGACTATCGTTCCGATTTTGGTTGCAACGGATGCTGATAGCGCATCTGTCAGTAAAGAAGTTTCCCAATACGATGATCAGGTATTTGAACCAATTCTTTCCAATGCAGCGAGTTTATCTTTAATTATTGCTCAATTCGAGGAAGAGTATTCTACTACTAACGATTTAAGTCGCTGGGTATTCAGTCGCTATATGCCGACACCCACTATTATTCAGGCTGCCAGTTCTCTCTATTTGAATCACTCTGTTGCTGATATTACTAAAACAGAAGCCTCTGGTGAAAATTTGCAGCGTACCAGTGAATTTGTAATGAATGTTATTGACCACTCTCGAGCCAATGGAGAAAAATCTATCTGCTTTGTCACCGGCGTTCCCGGGGCAGGTAAAACTCTGGTTGGTTTGAATATTGCTGTCCGGCAGTTTGAGAAAAAAGATTTGGCGGTTTATCTTTCCGGAAATCAACCGTTGGTCGATGTACTGAGTGAAGCGTTGGCTCGTGATAAAAAGCGGCAAGAAGAAGAACGCAATCCCAATGTTAAATACACTTTGACAGAAGCTCGCAGGAATGTGAAATCTTTTATTCAGATAGTCCACCACTATCGTGATACGACTTTAACAAAACTCAAAAAGCCCATTGTAAATGGTGTGTTAGAAATTGATCCATCCAAAGTTGATAAGCACAAAGACGATGGCTATTCAGAAGTTGAACATGTGGCAATTTTTGACGAAGCTCAGCGAGCATGGACCAAAACACATTTGGCAAACTGGCTTAACCGTAAAAAGGGAATTGCAGATTTTCCGATGTCAGAACCGGAATTTCTGATTTGGTCGTTGAATCTGCGTGAAGACTGGGCGGTTGTAGTTTGTTTAGTTGGAGGAGGACAGGAAATCAACACCGGCGAAGCTGGAATTGGCGAATGGTTGCGTGCAATTAACGCTCGTTTTCCTGATTGGAACGTGTTTATTTCCGACCAACTTACCGGAAAAGAATATGCCGAAGGCGAGTTGGAAGATTTGTTGCAAGCCAACGATAATGTAGAACGCAGCACTAATTTACATTTGGCAGTTTCCATGCGCTCATTTCGAGCAGAACAACTTTCCAACTTTGTGCATCACTTATTAGATGGAAATGTTTCACAAGCACAGATCCTTTTGGCTACGCTCAAGG
>JAZRSP010000177.1:0-5557 GCA_045651565.1 Victivallaceae bacterium
CAAAATTGAAAAAATAAGGATATATTAATGACTGTAAGAAAAATAAAAGGAAAATTTTACTATGAGGTCATGATTGATGGCAAACGCTATAATGGCACTTGCAGAGGTTGTACCACCAAAACGCAGGCTGTCAAATTCGCAACAGAAGATATTGCGCAAAGAAGGCGTACAGAAAATGATAGTGTTGAAATCAAAATTGCCAACGGCACAGTGAAGTGAAGCCTTGCGGCTTCGTTCGCCATTTTTTTGCAAAAAAAATGGCGGCTCGCTTTTTTATCGCCACCCGCCATTCTGAATGGCTTTTTGAGCTTAAAAACTCAGAATTTTGCTGTGAAATCAAATTCTGAAAATCGCTTCAAATACGAAAGAGAATATTCAGACGAATGCTATTCCCGAAAGTACGTTGTCAATAGTCCTGGTAACAGTACCTCCTGCTTTATTTTACCGGTCAGACTCATAGGGTTTTCTCTAGGCATAATAAATCCGCCATCATGCTTTTTGTGTGGGCGGTACTTGTGATAATAATCAACGTATTGGTGTATTACCATTCGAAGCCCTTCTTCAGAAGTAAATACACAGTGCGACAGACAGTCGCGTCTTATATTGTTAACGAATTGTTCTGACACGCAATTCATCACTGGCGCCCCAGGTGCAATTTTTATCGGGGATAGTCCGATGCTCGCCAAATACCAATCGACTTCTTTGGTATAACGCCTGTCCCGGTCTCGAATCAAAAATTTTGCGTCCTCCCCCAATGGACAAAAGCCGTCAGTCCAGCTTTTAAGAATATTTATAAGCCACTGTTCCGTTGCATCTGCTGTAATTCCAGCGATGACCACCCGCAAGGTTTTGAGATGTATAAAAAACAGAATGTCATATTTAACAAGGGCGTGATCCGTCCAAACATACACAGAAAAGAAGTCTCCGCCCCAAGTTATGCCTTCGTGTTTTTTCAACCAGTCTTTCCAATAGATACCCTCGCGTTTTTTTCTCACATCCCAGAACCCCATTTTATACAGCATTTCTCCGACAAAAATCCTGTCAATTGTAGGAAAATCCTTCCGCAATTCGGCTAAAATTTGTCGTTTACCCCAAGTCGGATGTTCATCTATAATTTCCAATATTTTCTGCTGGTACATCAAAGCTGTCATTCGTTTCTTCGGAGTTTTGGTAGGACCGAGCGATATGTGAGTTTGAGCCGCTTGTGCATTAGAATATTTCACGATCTGCCCCGGAGACAGCAACGAAATTTTATTCGTATGCCATTTTTGAAATTTAATAGCCTTTTTTGCAAGACAAATTTTTTCTTCCCTTGACAAACGGATTTTTCCAAACCTGATACGACACATTTGCTTCAAAATAAGATTTTCAGCACGTAAATATTCATTTATCAGGAGGTTTTCTTCCGTAACAGATGCTTGCTCTATATATTTCATCAACTTTCGATGAAAACGCTTATAAAGCCTTGGAATTCTCATGGTCAATTCAGAATCATTCATTGTACAATAACTCCTTTAATTTTTGCGTTTTTCAGATTCTCCATAAAGTCCCGCCATGAAATTCCGGCACTGGTTCTATGGGTTGAATTCGGAATTTGATTTTTTCTCAATATCTTTCGGACCTTATAGGATGAAATATCTGTAAAACCAAGCTCACGCAGCATCGATACAATATGAGATTCACTCCAAGTAATGTTTTGCATTGCCATCGCTGTAACGATATGCTCAATATCAAAATCACACTCGCAATTTTTTCTTCTGGGGGGATGTTCTTTGTAGTATTCATATCCTCGCAGCAACTGTTCAAAAGTCATAACAGATACAATATCCCGACGATCAGCAGGAAGTTTTTTTGCCAATGCCCCCAATATTAAAAAGCATCCGGGAGTATAATCTAATAGGAAACCATCATTGTCGGACAGTTTATTATACAACAGTTTGTTTTCAGTCATTAAATATTCTGATTCTGCCTCCACTTGTGTATCTATGTCGAATTTTGTAATTTCCCGGATAAATGTTCTGTAAAGCTCATATTCCTGCTGCTGGCGCATTTTTTTCCTAATGTTCAGAGGCAAAGCTTTGTAATAAGTCTTATTTTTTGTCATTTTCTGACTCCTCTATAGATTGCAGATTAAAAATAGTTTTGATTTTTTCACTGATTTCCACTGGCACATCAGTTATTCCAAGTTCCCAGCGTGATACCTTTTTACCAGTCTGACCGAGCATTTCTCCAAACTTGTCTTGCGACAACTTGTGGTTCTTTCTTATTTCAAAGATTTCCTTCCCTGACAAAACTGGTGGCGGTACAAAAACAGGCTTTTCCCATAAAATCCACAGTCTTTCATTTTCTTCCTGACTTGGTCCTCTTTTACCTCTCATCCAGCGGTCATAGGTTTTCTCCATAATTCCCATAACCCGGATAAAATCCTTTACCCGCAGATTTTGCCTCTTGCGAAGTTCCGTGATTTTTTCCGCTGAAATTCTTGGAAGTTGGATATTGTCAACGAAAGTACCTGAAAATACCTGCGTATGAAGTTTGCGTATTTTCACTGATTCATTGAGTGTTGGGGCGCTTATTCCGAGAGACCAGCTATGTACCTTTACATATGAAACTTTGAGAATAATTGACAGATGATAGTCCGAGTATTGCATTTTTTCTTTTAATGCCATAAACTCTTCTATGGTCACCGGAGTTTTTTCATACTCTTGCCTTTTGATCTTATCTTGCAGATCTTTCAGTTTATTTGCCTGTTGAGTACTTGGAGATGAATGTCCGTTTTTCCATCCCCATGCTTTATATTCAGCAACATGCAAATAAGCTGCCAATTGCGGAATCGTCCAATTGAGCTGCTGCAGAATTTCTGAAAGTTGTTCCGGTGTAATTGTAACCTTGGGCTGAATTGTCTTCATGGGAGAGCCACATTCGGGTAAACTTTTTGCTGCGTCAGCTGAAAGCGATCGTAACTTTTGACAATATTCTTCACTTGGCTGAGAAGAACCATTTAACCAACCGGAAACCTGTCCATGGGATACTCCTACAAGTTTTGCTAATTGGGGCTTGGTGACATTTAATTTTGCTTTGATATCCTGCAGTTCAGCAATTGTCATTCTTATTTCAGGGGTATCCGGTGGATGTGGAATTCCAGGAGCATGCAGTTGGCGAGTCTTTGTACGGAAAAGTCCATGAGCTTGGAGAATTTCCCGACGTTCGGTAGCTGTCATATAGCGCATTTTTAATATTTTTGTTTCCAAGGCTAACGAAGGGGTAATGTTTCCGCGTTCTATATCATGATAATGTTTTGTGGAAACTTCAAGAATCCGCGCCATCTGATCAATATTACAGGCAAATGCCATTCTGATCTGTCCTATTATTTCTGGAGTGAGCGAACATTGTATGGATTGGGCTTTTTTAGAAGCGGTTGTTTCGGCAGCTTTTATTCCTCGGCTTCTTCTAAGTAAATCCACTTCCGCTTCAAGAATTTGTACCCGATTTCTTAATTCTGCTATTTCCTCTGTGAAAATTTCCAGCCATCGCCGTATCTGTACAATCAGCGGATAGGTTTCGATTTGTTTCAAAAAAACATTTTTTGAAATTTCCGTTAGCTTCTGGATATCTCCTTTTTCAATCATAATTCCTCCATGACAGTATCAATTTTTCTTTTATCTTCCAGCTCGGATATTTTTTTTATACAAATTGTACGTATTTCATCGCACCTTTTCAGACCGGGGAACGAATGTCCTCTTTCCCAATGTGAAACAGTTACATTTTTTACATGCAGCATTGCGCCAAATTCAATTTGAGTCATATTAAGTTTCCTGCGAAAATTATACACTTCATCAGGCGTTAATTGTGGCACTATTTCTTTTGGTGCATTATTCCACAGTTCCCATAACTTTTGATTAAAAAGTTTACAGGGACCTCTATGTCCACGAATCCAATTGCCAATAGAGTTTGGATCACATCCCAAATACGCACTAAGATCACTCATAGAGAAGCGATATAAACGGCAAAGTTCTTTTATCAGTTTCACCGGAAAATTTGGCAAATCAACAACCGGCGTGATTTCCCCCATTGCTACCTTTCTTTGAAGATTGCGAATCTTTATCGTATCGTGATATGTGATGTCCTTATGACCGCTTTCCAATGCTTGTAATCTTATTACTGTCATATGCAGTTCTCTCGCCATCCAATTTATTGTTCTATTCAGGTTCCTGCGCAACATAAAAAAATCTTCAGATGTTGCAAGTTCACCTTCATATTCAGGAGCAATCTCTCCTGTTTGAATAGATTTTTGTAATTGCTGTATTTTCTCCATAACTTTTGGATTCGGAGCTGAATGACCGTTAATCCAATACCACACGAGGTGCGGTTTCGCGTGAACCTGTTGGGCGAGTTCCCGATGTGTCCAATGCAAATAATTCAGTATCTGTCTGATTTCCTCTGCAATTTGCTTGTTTTTAACAGTAACTGCTGATGGCGGTTCAATAGCAATTTCAGGATTAATTTTTTCCGCTTCCGACAGCAGGACAAGGAATCTTTCAATTATTTCATTCGCAGGTCGGATGCCTCTTCTTATCCAATTGCTGACAGTATGGTATTTGGTTCCAAGTTTTTCTGCTAACTGACGTTGACTCAACTGAAATACCTTGCATACATGTTTTAGTTCATCACGGGATACTTTGGGTGACGTTTTTTGTTTCGGTTTGGGAGGTCTTGATTCTACCGGAGCAGTATTTTCTTCCTTCTTGAAAGGAGCCTGCAAATCTCTGCCTTTTATTTTGCTCAGTCTTAAAATCTCATCCTCAACCCATGGAGCCATTAAAGAAATTCCCCGTTCCCATTCTGTATACTTTCGTATCGACACATTCAGTAATTGCGCCATGTGGCTGATTTTTAATTTTTTCTTCAGACGGATTTGCTTGACTTGTTCGCCGGAAAGATGTCGGATCTCAGACGATGTTTTATCCGCAGATTGCTTTGCGTTTTGACCATAGTACCATGGATGTCCCAAAACATGTTCAACTGTACGGGTTCTTTTGGACACTTCCCGTATTTCGCTTTGAACATTTTTCAAAGCGATTCCGATGTCTCCCCAAGACGAAAATTTTGCCATTGCTTTACGAAAGGAAGCTTCGGCTATTTTTGTCAATCGTTCTTCCATTCTTTTCCTCTGGTTTTGTTAATAAAAAAAGCGGCGAATCACAGTGATTGCCGCACGAAAATACATTGTTGTTTTGCAGGGGACAAAACAGATCTTATTTGATTTGATTAAGATTGAATGTGCCGGTCTGCTTTTTTATAGGTTTACTTTACATTCAACTGTGAGCTGTATGTAAAGCCCCAATCGAATCGCTGTTTACGCATATCATAAATTCCAGAATTTTTCAATTTGATTGTAATGTAATTATGTTTATAATATGCTGTGGATGGAGCAAATTCGCTGGTGGGTCTGCTGAAACGATTGTTTAAGGCATAACGCAGGAATATGCCCTCCCATACAGGTATTGACATATGCTTACCCTCAGGTGTTTTCCCAAATCGAGTTGCTCCAGGACCG
>JAZRSP010000178.1:0-1555 GCA_045651565.1 Victivallaceae bacterium
AAACTCTATGAACCATTCTGTCAGGCGTTGATCCATCTGAAAAAAAATGCAATCAGCCAAGCCTGTGATCTTCTGGAAAATGCCGATGCCGGAAAAAATTATGCACTGTTGTTTTTTGCGGCAAAAACGCTTGCCCGCAACGGCAGAAATCAGGCGGCGTTAAAGAAATATGCTCTTTTTCCGGAAAAATCGCCGTATACCATCGCCGTTCTGATGAACAAGGCGGAACTTTATGCCGAAGCGGGAAATCTTGATCAAGCCTTGATTTTATCTGCCAGAGCATATAATTTTGCGCCATCCATGCCGGAAACCCAATTGTGCTATGCTGATAAACTTCATAAAAAGGGAAATTTGCGGGCAATTCCGGATATTGTAAAATTATCGTCGTCCACGACATCCCGCCGGAGATTGGAATCTTTGTGGATCATCGGAATGGAACAACGGATAAAAGATGGCAATATTAATACGCAGCGGGAAAAAATCCGGGAGATGTGCCGTCAGCTGCTGGTCATTGCTCCCGATAACAATATCGCAGTTGAATACTTGAAAAAACTTAATCAAATGCCGCAGTGATTATGAAAGATTTTTGCAAAAATTTATTGAAAAAACATCCCCTGGGAGTGTTGTATGGCACGCTTCTGGGGTTTGTCGCTTTTTTTGCGGCGATACCGATTTTCACTTCAGGTGCGTGGGAAGCGGCACTGGTCGATCTGGTGATGGCGGGGCTTTTGATTGTTTTTATGCTCAGGAGTTTTATTGCTGCCAAGTGCCTTGAATCCTCGCTTCCGGAAAAATGTGCTGCGTGGGCAATGCTGATAATTGCCAATATTCTTGCATTGGTGCCGACGCACAGTTTTCCGGGCAATTTGAGTACGGCGTTTGCATCTGTCTTGCTGATTTGTGCATTTGTACTTTATTTCAGCGGCACATATATCGCTGTAAATACTATAATGCCCGCCTTGTGGTGCTGTGTTTTTGTACCTTATCACGAAGAACTTATGCTTTTATTCAGTTATCCGTTGCGGTTAAGTGCCACCGCATTGGGGGCATTGCTGCTGAAGTTGTGCGGTGTTCAAATAGTCCATTCCGGTACATCGCTTGAGTTATCCGGATTGAATATCGCCATAACCGATGCCTGCAGCGGAATAAATCAACTGGATGCTTTTATATTGATCGCGTTTATTGCGGTACAGGTACTGCACAAAAGAATCGGGTGGAAAATTCTGCATTTTGCTTTTATTATTCCGGCAATCATCATCGGCAACAGTTTACGGAAGCGAGAATCCCTCACCCCTCAAGGAAGATATGCCCGAGGGTAAAACAACCAATCCCTACGGCACAACAAAACTTTATATCGAAAGAGTTCTCAAAGACCTCTATGCTTCAGATAACGAATGGAGCGTTTGCCTTCTCCGTTACTTCAATCCCATCGGTGCGCACAAGAGCGGCTTGATCGGTGAAAATCCCAGAGGTATTCCGAACAACCTGTTGCCTTACGTTGCAAAGGTTGCGGCAGGACAGCTTCCGTATCTTTCTGTTTTTGGAAGCGACTACG
>JAZRSP010000179.1:0-5507 GCA_045651565.1 Victivallaceae bacterium
AAAAATACTTTGAACAAAAAAATACATTGCATCTGTTCTTTTATCAATACTGGAATCCGCAATTTTTTTTGCTAGAGAACGCAAAATTTCTTTTTGTAAATTTTGCGAAAGTTTTCCCCAATTACTATATTCAACTTGGTGAATTGATGATTCAATATATCTAACGCACTTTACAACTGTGGATTCGACAATGTTATACAATTGTAAATAAAGACCTGCATACAAAATTTTCTGTATATCTGGCGTGATTCTGAATACACTCCCATGAGTAGTCGTATTTATTCCAGTCAGCATAGGACTGCCATCTGGCAATATAGTCTCAATTCCAGCAATGAAATCTAAATATTTTTGTATTTCATTTTTTCGTTCTTGATAAACAGTTAGGAGATCCATGAAATTACTCCTGTAAAAGATTGTTTTTTACATTAGTAATTCTTTCAACCAATTTATTTGTAACATTAGCACCATCAGACCTAATGATTCTTTTAAATTCTTCGCTCTCAAGCCAATGGGCTACATTTTGTGGTTTTAAGTCTTGTCTTTCTTGCAAAGCCCAGTATGAACCAACTGCAATTGCTTCAAAACGAGTGCGAGGAGTTACTGTGGCATTTGATGATTTTCTAAAACCATTTGAAAAATGTTCATGTACAAAATTCATAACGCGCTCAAAGCGTTCTTTGTATTCAGTGATCAACAGCGGATTTTCTGAGAATTTTTTATTCATTCTTTGAGTATAAGCATACAAAAAGGGAGAAACTTCATTGGCATATTCATCCAAGCCATCACCATATGCAAAAAATCTTGTAATGAGTTCTTCCCTCTCTTTTTCTTTTTCCTGTTTTGCAGAAACGGGTGCCAACTGTTGGAATAAAGAATCTTTTGAGAGTTCTGTAACCATATCAATAAATGGTCCGGCAAGTGCTCCTCTACGAATTTCTGCCTGATTGGCAACTTTACTACCAGTGTTTATTCTGTTAAATAAATCCAGGCGTGCTTCTTCGTCAGCTTGTTCTGAAAGAACGATACCACGAATGGATTTGTTAGAGAATTTTCGCCGTCTTGATTCTGGCAGATCCTGAAATGTAAACCCATTCAGTGCCGGCAAACGCTCTAAATCATCCAACTGCAAATCTCCATAAATAAATTCTTGAATTGTTCTCAACCTTTGAGAGCCGTCAACTATTTCTAACTTACCAGTATCAGGATTTTCGTAGAAAAAGAGAAATGGTATAGGTAAACCAAGTAATATTGATTCAATAAATCGCCACTTTCTCCTTTCTTCCCAAGTAAACTCTCTTTGATAATTCGGCACATAATATTCGCCTTCTTGCATCTTTTGAGCCAAATAACCAACAGAGTATTCGGTAATGTAGTAGTCTATCTGCTTTGAACGCTCAATAATTTGTTTTTCTGCAAGGTCTTTATCCAGAAAAAGATCAGGTTGTATTGACATTATATTACTCCTCTATTGTTATGATATTTTCAGTGATCAAAGCTTCGAAGTGTTTGTGTAATTGTCGTGGTAAATTACCTTTACGCAACATAACACCAAGTTCCATATTATCGCTCATTGCCTTGCCAGTTAAGTTTGCACTTGTAATCAGAGCAAATTTATCATCAGCTACTGCACATTTTGCATGAACAACTGCTAAATTGGGTTCATTTTTCGTGAACCAAGTATAAAATTTAGCCCCAGGCAATTGATCTTTTAAGTTCTGCATGGAATCTATATCAACAGAACCACCAAAATTTTTTGATTTTTCCAAAAGAAAATTCACTTCCACATTTCTCAATATAGCACTATTTAACGCATTAATGACTGCATCTGCTTTATAGGCTACAAAACTGACAATAAACAATTTCCGTTGTGCAGCATTTATTAATTCGCATAAGGCTTGCTCCGTATAACGCAAAGGAACGGCAGATGTTTCCGGTCCAGTCCATAATAGCTCTACTTGCCCTTGTTTTGTACTGTAACAAGATGTCGCCGTTGCACTTCGTATTGCGGTAGCAAGCTCGGTCCCAGAAATATGTGTTTTTTCAACATTGGCAAAAAATCGTTCAAACAATGCAGAATCAGTATTCACACCCCAAGCTTTTTTAAGTTTGGAAATATTTATAGATGTCTGCATTTTTTCGGCTTGGACAGCAATAAAATCCAAACGTTCCGGTGGTAGTTCAAATGCCATTTCTGCTACAATGTTGAATAAGTCTGTCATTACCTGTCTCCAATAGTAAAGAATGCAGCAGTATCACAATCAAAAGTGTTAACAACCAATGCTCTATCTAAAAATTTATTGCCAGCTTCGCATGATGTTTCTGCAACAAAAGCACAAGCGTGACAAGCAGCAGCGTGAAGAGATCGATCATCTGCCGGATCGTGCTGGGCACACAAAGGGTCAGAGGAACATATTTCAGCTCGTCTAAATGCCAGCTCCATGATACGTCCCAATTCATTAGCCTTCCCCAGATCTACCAAGCCTCCTAATGTGCCATCAGAGTCCGAGGCGGCAGTATAGAGCAAAATTCCTGCCATTGGATTGTCGCTATCGTTGCTGGCATAGATTCGTTCTTGAATACTGGCTGCGTTATAGCCGCATTCCAGAGAAAATTCCCGAATGATTAAATGAGCAATAGTATGTAATAATACATAACGTATTCCGGGATAACCGACATCCGGAGTAAGATTGTGAGCAATGCGCCAACCGTTATGCCCTGCTTTCAGCATAGTATCCCGTTGTTTTACTCCGGGCAGATTTTCCCATTTTTTCAATGCATCTTCATCAAATCTGATAAAAATTCCTTCGCCATGAACTTCGCACGCCGGAATCCATGTCGGAGCTTTTTTAGCCAGTGGAGCTCTTGGGACTTGCTCATCAGGAGCTGCAAATTCATTCGCCGCTTCAATGCGTGTATAACCGACCAAAGCATTCACTTTTCTCAATCGATTCAGCAACAGTACATTGGAAATTTTGTCTGCAAATTTCCTTGGCACTGGAGTTGGCGTACTCATAAAATGAGGCCAATCTTTTGGCGGATTCGGTGCGATTAAAACATTCCATTCCGGGATCTTTACATCATCACTTTTTATAACCACTGGCTCTCCTGCACAAGCTTTTTTCTCCTCAATAGCTTTCCATACAACTGCAGGATCCCAATTTTCAATTCCGGGCAATGCATGAGTTTTTGTTAATGTCTTCAAAACAACTTTTAACTCTATTTCAGATTCACAATCGTTAAAATAGTCCCAACCATCGGTTACTAATTGTGCAATACTATTATCTTCCGTGGGAATAGCCAGAACAGATAAAGTTACGGAAAACCAGCCATTGGTCGCTCCGAGCAGGATTGCACGAGGTACTTCCTCGCATTCATCAAACTTATTCAGATGAGGATGACGTCCTCTGCATCTTGGAAGGTTTTCCTGCCCTTCCTTGCCAAAGGCGTGAACTAAAGATCGAGCAGCCCCGCAACCATCACATTTCACCCACAAATTTTCGGTTTGCAAAGATGCTCCGCGTTCAAAGAAATGCAGCGTTCCGGTACAATCACTCGGGCCACCATGAACAAACCAACGCCACGGAAAATCGTCTATATGTCCATGACTGCACGCGATGAGAAAACGCGCTGGAACAGCTTCAATATTTTTACCATGCTGACAATTTTTATGAACAAAATGTGTTTGTTCCGGGCGATACAAATTTTCCTTGATTTCAAACAAGCCGCTGTCATATTCGGCTAAAAGACCACATTTTACACACCGCAGCCATCTGGGAAATGGTTTTACAGGAACTCCGACAAATGCTTCTGCAGAATGAAAATCAACCATTTCCTCCTTTTGTATTGGAGGCATAAGCAGCTCTTGTACTTGAGGTCCGATAACCCGTCGTACTTCATTCAAAAGTCTTGCTTCTTTTATAGGGGTACACCGTTCCCTTTTCCAATAATCCAATCCCATAGTAATGACAGAAAGATTGGGGAGATCTATCAGTGCTCCCGGTCCATAAGTCCATAATAACTGACTCGGTCTGACCTGACCGACAAAACAATTCGGAGTACTCATTGTTCACCTCCGTTCCGATTATTTTCATCCTTTAATACTTGCATTTGCCATTCCGGTTCATCATCAGTACGGGTTGTTTTATCCATAATCAGCCGTATTCCCGGTTCGACTTCGCGCATTGACATTGGGACAGTAAATTCATCCCATGCAGAAATACCCGGTTTTTTAAGCAGATTTATAACATCTCCCTGCCTGTTGGCTTTTTCATATCCTAACTGTCGACCGGGAACTTTAGCTTCTTTTACCCAGCGGTCGATACGGACTGCCGCCATATCATCTGTAAGATCTTTTGTCCCGGAATTACCATCAACATTCCAAGCTCTGTTTGCCACATGGTCTTTGATTGTTTGGACAGTTTGGTTCCCGGAATCTTTTAACTCTGAAGCTCCGAGATTGGGACTGAAGTTTTCTGCTCCCAAACGAATCATACTTACCATTGCACCAGTGAGTCCACGATCCAATGCCCGGGATGCAAATGGGGTAACGGATTGAGCTTCCACATGTTTATAGAAAGTAGCGTGATAATGCTCAAATGTTTCATAATGAGAGAAATCTCTTGGACGCGACCATGTCAACACGGTACACACCAATCCGGGAAAAGAGCGACCAACACGGCTGGTAGCCTGAATGTATTCTGCGGTGTTTTTGGGTTGTCCATTTACTGCCATTACACCAAGGCGATTTACATCAACCCCCACAGAAAGCATATTAGTTGCAAGGATAACATCCATTGCTCTGGTTTCGTCCCGTCCCCATGCTGTTTTAAATTTAATTTCCAACTGATCTAATTTCTTGGGAATTTCTTTGTTACTGACACGCGAGGTCAATTCATCAACATTTCTTACTCTGCGTTGAATTAGACCGGGGCGTTTAACTTCAGTAGCCATTGCGACACGGAACGCTCGAGTTTGAACGTCATCCTCTGCCAATCGCCGCATACCACCAAGTTCGCGCAGAGAGTTAAAATACCCCACTAATGTCATATAAGGATCAGCTAATAAACCGAAATGCTCAAAAAGCGATTGAGCACCTGTAAGCAATGCTACATAAACACGGATCAAAACAGCTGGACGAGATGCACCAGGGGCGCAAATGCCAAGGTAACGCCGACCGCAACGTTTATCAATTGACCGTTGAACAGAGAAGAAATTATCTTCGACATCAATACCATGTGCGGGAAAAATACTGACATTGCGTAAGAATACATTATTTATCTGTTTTTCAGCTTTTCGTACAGTGGCTGTTGAAGCAACAATTTTGGGACGGATTGTTTTTCCATTATACTGCCATGAGCAAAGTTCATCAACGGCAGTTTCATATAAACCCACCATTGTACCCAACGGACCGCTGATCAAATGAAATTCATCTTGAATGATCAAATCCGGTGGACGAATTTCTTTTACGGCTTTTACTACGGTAGCATCATATTTACCTTTTTTCTTGT
>JAZRSP010000180.1:0-1135 GCA_045651565.1 Victivallaceae bacterium
TTAAGTGGTAAAGTACATTTTATGGGTTTTGTCAATGATGTTGATGAATTATTATCGCAGTGTGATGTTTTGGCTTTTCCCATTCGCTGGCAGGAACCTTTCGGGCTTGTCGGTGTGGAAGCAATGGCTCATGGAGTGCCGATTGTGGCGTTTGACTTGGGCGGCGTGCGTGAATGGCTTGCCGATAATGAAAACGGCAAGTTGGTGCCGGAGAAAGATTGCACTTCATTTGCGGCGGCACTAGCGGATTTGGCAAAAAATCCCGATAAAATTATAAACATGGGAAGATGTGGCTTGAAAATGGCAAAAGAAAAGTTTTCAGAAGAGAAATTTATTGAAACTTTTGAGCGATTATTGGAGGAAATTAAATGAAAATTCTGCTTTCAGCAATACCTTTTGATAATGGCAAGTCCGGGATTTCGGTCTATATCAGAGAAGTGGTAAAGGCTCTGGAAAAAGCAGGGCATGAATTGACTTTGATTGTAGAAGATGACGGAGCGCAGGAATTCAGCAGATTTGACCTTATTCGCATTAAAAAGCATCGGGCAGTATTTTCTATGTTGTACAGTCTTTTTATTTTGCCGTGGCGTATAAAATGGAAGAAGTTTGATTTCTGTATCATGCTGGCAGGAAATAGACGGGTTTTCTCTCGTTATCCGATTTTTACAGTGGCAGTGGTGCATGACTTGTCGCAATATCATGTGCCGGTCAAGTATGATAAATTCAGAATGTTTTATATTAAGAAAATTTTGCCGCATTATGTGAGAAAAGCACAGGCAATTTGTGCAATAAGTCAATCGACTAAACTGGATTTAATCAAGTATTGGCATATCCCGGAAGAAAAAATTACCGTGGTTTATAATGGTTTTACCCCGGCTGAAGCGGTGATAACGGAGAAGAAAAAACAAATTCTCTATATTTCCAGAATTGAATACCCCGGAAAAAATCACTTGAATTTATTAAAGGCTTTTGAGCTGCTGCCCGAAAATATCAGAAATGAATATACATTAGAAATGCCTGGTGCAAGTTGGAATGGAGCAGAAAAAGTCTTTGAATATGCAGAAAAATCGCCATGCAGGGCGCAATTTAATTTCAGCGGATTTGTTGATTTCGCCAAACTTGCCGAGTTGTATGC
>JAZRSP010000181.1:0-2534 GCA_045651565.1 Victivallaceae bacterium
CTTTTTGATATTTTAATATTAGTTTTCCGTCAACCATTCACCGTTTCCCGGAGCCCGCCAGCGTCCCCACGGCAAGGTGCCCAATGTTCGGGGCGTAATTACAGGCTGGCCACTTTGGCAATCGCCGCCACAATAATGCCGATAACGATCAAGATGGCCAACCCTACCCCCACAACATGTACGGGGTCTTTCAGGTTGATTGCTCCGGCCGGTTTGGTCATCTGAGCATTGATGATCTCCCCACAGTCGGGGCATGTGGCCGCGTTACTGGATACTTTTTTGCCGCAAGTGGGACACTGGATCAGATTGGCCATGGTCATTTTCCTTTCACTGTTTTTTTATTTTTTGGCCACCGAACACTTGATATTTTGAATCTTGCATACGCAGCCGTTTCCCTTTGTCCTTAAATTTTATCCATTCACCTCTGGGAATATCTTGCTGAATAAAGCGGAACAATGCCTTGAATGTCGCACTATAAATACGGACATTACCTTTTTTAATGCGATACAGGGTGCTGCGCGAGACACCTGTCTTTTGAGATAAACCAGAGACTCCGTATTTTTTGATTGCCTCCCGCACGGCATTGCCAATGAATTCCTTATCATTTTCCATGACCATAGCAAGGCATTCTGAAACTTTAACAGGAATCATTATCTACCGTCCTCTCGCAACTTTTCTCCAAAATTCGCCGCAGCCATAGCCACCAGACGGATCTTGTTTCGTTCATCCAGTGAGTTGAAGATATCCAGCAGCTGATCCCGCAATGCGTTATCCGAAGAACAGGCAGATTGCCCCCCGAAGAAGTCAACTGTCATATCTGGAAAAAGCTTCAGCAAGGTTGCAACCGTCATATTTCCCACAGAACATCTTCCATTGAGATAATCAGCGATCCGCCCCTGGGAAACCCCGGCTTTTTCAGCAAGTGCAGCCTGCGTTCCTGCCCGTTTATAGGCCTCCTGCAGGGCATTTAAAATATCTTGATCTTCCATTTTTACGCCATATAATATATATCCGTTTCAGGCCAAGACAGTCATTATTTATTCTCCTGTTTTATCTTGTCCGGAAAATTGGCTATCACCAACGACAAACACTTCATCTGATCCGCAGGGGAAAGAGTGTCAAAGATTTCCAGAAGCTGCTTCCTGATCAGATCAACACCAATATCGCCAGTCTTATCTCCGAAAAAGTCGATTCTGATGTCCCGAAACAATTTCAGGAAAATACCCAACGGCATATTTTCTACTTTTGCCTTCCCGGAAAGGTAGGCACAAATGGTACTTTGCGTGATACCGGCTAAAGCCGCCAATTCCTTTTGAGTTCCAACGCGCCGATATAATTCCTCCAGCGCAACCTTGATTTCTGCATCTGTCATTTTTTACGCCATATAATATATATCCGTTTCAGGCCAAGACAGTCATTGCTTATTCTCCTGCTTTATCTTATCCGGGAAATTGGCAGCCACGAGCATCATGTATCGGGCTTTTTCTGCCGATGAAAGATGCCGGAAATGCACAATAACCTGTTTTTCCAGTTCCTGTTCAACCTCCAGCTCCTGCGGGCCGGCGGCCGGGAAATATTGTATCTGAAGTTGTGGAAAGAGCTTTTTGAGAGTGCCGACCGTGATATTATCAAAATCATAGCGACAGGAAAGATAATCGGAAATGCGGCTCTGTTGCATTCCTGCACGCTTTGCAAGTTCTGCTTGAGTACCGGCAAGGCGGATCGCTTCCCGCAACGCCTCTATAAAATTATTTGTCAACGCGTCCATATATTAACCTTTTTGCTTAACATATACCACAACCCAGATAAAAATCAATAAAAAAATCGTGAAAAGTTTATTTTTTTACTTGACAAATCGTGATATTACGATATTTTATCTGCAAATTGAGATTTTTTAACGGAGTTTTACGATGACGAACTTAAAAAGAATCCGCCTTGAAAAGCAAATAAAAGCGGCTGAAGTGGCAAAAAAGCTGAAGGTCACCCGACAGTCGGTCTGTATTGCAGAGAAAAAAGGCATCCGTAATGCTTGTGCCGCCCGCCGATACGCGGCGGTGCTCGGCTGCGACTGGCGGGATCTCTTTGACGACATCCCGACGCACGCGTGTGCGGGCGAACAATAACAAGGAGGTTCAAAAAATGATTCCAATGCAGTATTCATACGTCGTGACTTATTCCATTCCTGATGAAAATATAGTGTCTTCCTTAGATACAATATGGAATGAGAAGCAGCTAACGCAGGGGGATATTCATCAATTAGTACGTCAACATAATAAAGATTTCTTTAACAGTGAATCCAGTTTTATTATTCACCAAATCGCAGAAAAATCACGATTATCCCCCGAGTACGCAGCGGATCAATTTGTAAATCTGCTGAAATTTTTATTTTTTTCACTTCTCTATTCCGGCATCATGACCGTAGTAGTCATCTTTCTTTTGATATTAAAATAACAAGGAGGTTCAGATGAAACGCATGACCCCAAATGGATTATACAGCGGGGACTTGCCTCCCCACAAAAATCACACCAACTGCA
>JAZRSP010000182.1:0-3429 GCA_045651565.1 Victivallaceae bacterium
ACGATCCGACTTAAGGTTATTGACATCAGAGAAACCGGCACCGAAAGAGAAGTTATACATATTTTTTTCTTCAACTTGGATGTGGACATCTTTTTCATCAATTGCATCTGCGTTCATGATTTCGGTTTCGACATTTTCGAAGTAACCCATGCCCATCAAGCGATCTCTGCTTGCTTCGACACGATTGCGGTCGACCGGGTCGCCCGGTTGAATTGCCAATTCACGGCGGATAACTTTTTCTTTGGTAATGTTGTTGCCGGAAATCAAAATATCACGCACTGAATATTTTTGACCTTCGACGAAGTTGAATTTCAAGTCAACTGTTTTGCTTTCGAAGTCGCTGAATCGCTCAACCTCACAACTTACATCGTTATAGCCGAGTTCATCATAGAGAGAAACCATATTTCTGATTGATTGAACCTCATCGGAGTAGTTAAATGTTTTATCTTTTTTGACCATCACGAATGCGGACAAGTCTTCGGTTGAGTAGACACTGTTGCCATTGATTGTGATGTCACGGACGGTGTATTTCTCACCCTCTTCGATTACAAAATGAATATCGACAAATTCCGGATCTTCCGGATCGGGAGTTACAGTTACATCTTTGATTTCGAAGTCCAAATAGCCCAATCCCCAATATTTTTCTCTCAATCGGATTTTGTCAAGTTCCAATTCTTCACGGTCAAAAAGTCCGACTTCGAGGAATTTGCTGAAAGGCGAATAGCGGTTATTGATTGAGAATTTCAAATTGAATGCGGTAAATTCATTATTGCCCTCAAATGTTACATCGTCAACTTTTAAACGCAAATTTTCCTCAATGATGAACACCACATCAATTTCAGATTCAGTTCCGGTGGGGATTAATTTGAAGTTTACGAGTGCATCATTGTAGCCTTTGCCCTTAAAGAATTCACGCAGGTTATTCAAACTTTTTTGCAAATTGCTGTTATTAAGCGGAGCATCACTTAAAAGTATGACTTCTTTGCGTAACTCTTTGTCAGTGAATTTTTTATTGTTTTCAAAAACGATATTTCGGACACGATTTTGGTAAGCAAGATTGAATTTAAGTACCACATCGCCATTATCCAAATAAGCAGTTTCGACGGTCACATCGGAAAAATCTCCGGTGCTGAAAAGACGCTTAATGTCGTCATTGACCAATTTTGCGTCATATTTTTCACCGGGACGCTGCTGGATATAAGCCAGTAATCTGGCATCGCTTACGGCGATACCATTGCTTTGCTTGAACTCAATTCGTGCAATATTTGCTGCCAAAAGCAAATTCGATGCAGTTAAAAAAACTGCGACAATTGTAAACAGTATTTTTTTCAAAATCAATCCATTTCGTTATTATTCTATTATTATATATAAAATCTTACTTTTAGTAAAATAGCACATGTTTGGCAAAATTTCCAGTCCGAAAGTGATTTTTATTGTCTTTTTTTTGAAAAAAAACAGGATTTTTGATTGGCTGCAGTCAAAAAATATCGAAATAGTGAGTTTTTGCTTTTTTCGTCGCCAAGTTGTAAACAATGCAGATAAAAATACAAATTAAGTGATTTTTTTCATTTTTTTTAAAAAAAATCTTTTTTTTGACTTGAATATATATTTTTTGGAGTTATAATATGTTTATCTGTACATTTTTGTGCTTTTTTTGCCGAAAAATGTAGAAGCGTGAATTTTTATGATTTTTTAACATATAGAATATTGGAGAAAAGTAAATGCATAAACTGGTAAATAAAATTTGTTACAGCATCTTTGCACTCGTATTGGTTGGAACTTGTTCTGAAATGCAGGCAGGTAATGCCGCTAAATCTGAATGCTTGGAAAATGCGAAAAAGCTTATCAGCGAAAACGGTACAGTCGCTAAACCCGGTTTGACTGTCGAAAAACTTTTAGCTGGTGCCAAAAACGGTTGCGCTGAAGCACAGTATATCCTCGGTGTGATGTATGTCAAAGGTGATAAGCTTGCTAAAAATGATGTTGAGGCAGTTAAATATTTAACACAGGCTTTAAGTAATAAATATTACGAAGCAGCGGTTGCTTTGGGTGACTTCTATGCTGCTAAAAATGATTTGCAAAAAGCTTTTAAATATTATGTAATTGCTGCGGAGAATGGAAACAGTAATGGTTTGTATCGCCTCGGTGTTGCTTATTTTAAAGGTGAAGGTGTAAAAGCGAATGCAGAGAAATCAGTTAAGGCATTGCAGCAGGCAATTGCTATGAATAATGGAGAAGCGGCAGTTTTCTTGGGTTGCTGTGAATATGATAAAGGCAATTTCGATGCTGCTGCTGAACTTTTCAGTAAAGCAGTGTCTTTCGGATATACCAAAGGTTTTTATTATCAAGCACTTGCAGCTGATGCTCTCAATAAAGATGCAGATGTTGTCAGATTCTTGAACCTCGGTGTTAATGCCGGAGATGACAAAGCACAGTGTATGTTGGGCAAGTTGTATCTCCTTGGCGATAAGGTTAAAGAGAATTTTAATGAAGCGATTCGCTTGCTTGAACTTGCTGCAAAGGCAGATAATTCAGAAGCCCAGTATTATATGGCTTCAATTTTGAGCAAAGCCGCAAAGCGCGGCAAGGTTGCAAAAGATGCCGCAACTTATGCAAGACTTTCTGCTGATGCCGGCAATAGTTTCGGTGAATACTTGCTCGGTATTTTCTATGAACAGGGCTTGGGTGTTGAACAATCTGACAGCAAGGCATTTGAATTTATGAGTCGTGCTGCCGCTCAAAACAATCCTTTGGCACAGGCTCAACTCGGAGATTATTATTTCAAAGGTGTCGGTACTGCCAAAGATTTCACAAAGGCGATTGCCCTCGTAGAAACTGCCGCTGCTTCTGATAATGAAAACGCAGTAAAACTTGCTAAATTCCTCCTCGGAAAATATTATTTTGACGGCAAAGGTGTTGAACAGGATTTCGATAAATCTTTCAAATATTTGAGCGAATCTGCCGCAATGAAGTATCCCCGTGCGATTTTTATGCTCGGATTGTTCCACAAAAATAATAATGGCAGTGTTGCTCAGAATTATACCAAAATGCAGCAATATTTCATGCAGGGTGTTGAACTTAATAACCAGGACTCATACGCTTGGATGGGGATCTGTTACTTGAATGGTCTCAAAATTAATGACACCGTTTATCTCGCTAAAGATACTGCTAAAGCTCTCGATTATTTCCGCAAAGCAGAAAAATTCGGTCATGACGAAGCGTATTACTATCTCGGTTTTATGTATGAAAACGGTATCGAAGTTGAAAAAGATTATGTTAAGGCATTCTCTTATTACCGCAAAGCTGAGGCTTTGGAATATCCCGAAGCATTCGCAGCTCTCGCAGTTGCTTACTTGAAAGGCAACGGTTGCACGATTGATGTCAAAAAAGCATACGAAACTGCTTGCAAAGGTGCTGAACTCGGTAATA
>JAZRSP010000183.1:0-4685 GCA_045651565.1 Victivallaceae bacterium
GCGGTTTGGTGGAGTGTAAATGTGGCAAAATCTTAGGGGAGTCCCTCCGTTTTTTTACGGAGTGACCCCTCAAAGCTTTTGCCACGGTTTGCCAACTATCGGAGATTTTCGACGCCACTCAAATCTCCTTTTTTAATATTCGTGTGCATTCGTGGTTTATGCAAAAAAAAGGAGCGAAAAATTTCGCTCCATTTCATTTTATTAATCTGCGCCTAATCGTCTTAACGCTTGTCGAGCTTCTTTATGGCCCTGTTCTGCTGCTTGGCGATAGTATTTAATAGCTTCTTTACGATTTCGCTTAACACCTTCTCCATTTTCATAGCAACATGCTAAATTATATTGTGCCAATTTTTCACCTTTTTCCGCTGATTTACGGAAATATTTAACTGCCACTACGTAATTTTTTTCGACACCCAATCCGAAAGCATAACAACAACCGATATTGTATTCAGCCAAAGCATTTCCTTGTTCCGCAGACTTGTGATACCATTTCAAAGCCTCAATATGATTTTGCGCCACACCATAACCTTGGCTGTAACAAAAACCTAATTCCACCTGAGCATCAGCATCTCCCTGCTCTGCGGCTTTGCGTAAATAGAACACTGCATTGGTATAATCTTCTTGCGACTCATAATAAAGTCCCAAATAATACTGTGCCTGTGCATGGCCCTGTTCTGCCGCTCTCAAATACCAATTTACTGCATTGGCAACATCGTCATTATCATTATAATATTTTGCCAAATTATATTGAGATTGAGCATCATTACTTTCTATTACCGCGAGGACTAACTGCAACTCTTGGTCTTCCAGCATTTTTTTTGCTTCGGCATAATTTTGCTGTGCTGATTTGTTGAATAATTTAACCGCTTCGACAACATCTTTTTCAACGCCGTTTCCATAATAGTAACAAAGTCCCAAATTGTATTGAGCAAACATATCATCCTGTTCAGCCGCCATACGGAAAAATTTAACTGCCTCGGTATAATTTTTGATTTTCCCTTTATTATTGTAATAATAGCAGCCCAACTCATTTTGCGCCTCATGATATCCCTGCTCTGCCGACTTTCTCATCCACATCAAATACATTTCGATATTGCCTTTGGACGAATAGAACTTACTCAAATCAAATTGTGATTTTGGGTCATTACTTACGGTTGACAGGACATAAAGACTTATTTCTTTTGTTTTAAGCATTTCCTGTGCATTTTCATTGTCCTTCTCTGCCGCCTTGTGCCACCATTTTACCGCTTCATCGAGATTAAATTCTACTCCCTCACCACGATAATAACACATACCGAGCATATACATCGCTTCGGAGTAATCTTGATCCGCCGCTTTGGTGAACCATTCTACCGCTGTCTTGTAATTTTTAGCAAACATATTGCCATTATAATAACACATACCCAAATTATACTGTGAATCAGCATAATTCATTTCGTAAGCATCGACGAAAAGTTGTATTTTTTTGCCATCAAGCATTCCAAGCGCACCGGCATGCTCTTTGTCGCCTGCCAAGCGGTAATATTTAATTGCTTCCACAATATTTTCGTTGACGCCGCGACCATAATAGAAGCAATTACCGAGTTCAAACAAAGCCTCCGCATGTCCTTGGTCTGCCGCCAGATTATACCATTTGACGGCATCAGAGTAACGACCTATTTCCACATTATATTTACCGAGGTGATACTGGGCATCTTTTACCCCTGCCTCGGCAGCGGCATTAATCAAATCCCTCGCTTTGGCTGTATCTTTTGCCACACCGTCACCCTCCAAGTAGCACACACCTAAACGGTATTTTGCCTCAGAAGAATTTTTCTCTGTAACGGCAATATAATTTTTGAAAAAATTATTTCTTAATTTGGCCTGCGCACCGCTATGTTTCAAATTGGCTGCCATGCGATAATATTTAATTGCTTCGGCGAAATTCTGCTCAACATAGTCACCTTTTTCATAGCACAAACCTAACTTATATTGCGCCTCGGCATGACCTTTTTGGGCGGCTTCGGTGTAATAATTCATTGCCATTCGATAATTACCATTCTCCTCATAATCCACTGCGCTCTCATACACAAACTAGGCAGAATTAACCCAAGTAATCAGCGTAATTATCAAAAGCAGCACAACAGAAAAAATCGAACCCAAAACAATTAAAATTTTTCTTGTTCTGTTTTTAGTAACTTGTGCTTGAAGTTCTTTTAAATTTCCCAAAGAAGCAACCAACGCATCAGTTTTTGACTTTTCTGCAATAATCTGTTGCGAGTCAAGTTTAAATAAACACGCCCTTTCCGCATTGATCTGTGCCTCCAAGTTTCTTATAACACTTGCATTGGCATTCAATGCTCGGTAAGCACTCAAATAATTTGACAACAAAGAAATTCTGCCATTAACGGCATTTCTGATTGCGGTTTCAGCTTGTTGTTTGCGAACGGCTTCTGCCTGTGCTTTTGCGACATCTTCGGCTTTTTTGCGTTCCTCCGCCATCTTTTTTTGCACTGCTTCTTTTTTATGGTTAATTTTTTCATCAACGGCACGATAAAAATCATCGATTCGTGATTTCAATTCATTATCGGCATATTTTTTCGCCATAGTAAAATTGATAAAACCATTCAAAGATTCACGAGTAACCAATACTGGTTGATTGGTGGCTTGATTACCACTGCCAACAATAGATTTAAGCGTATTCATTGCACTACTTGCAAAACTCGGCTTATAACCATTTGCAACAAGTTCTTTTTCGTCTGCAAACTCCACTTCTGCCAAAAATTTATAGAAGTACGCCCAACCGTTTTCAGGTTCCTGGTCAAGAGCTTTGTCGCAGTATTCTTCCGCAGAATAAAAATCATGAGTTTCAACAAAAATTTTTGCACGACGCACCAACGGATTATCTTTTCCAGTTTGTTGTTCTGAAACAGGTGCAGCAGTTTGAGTATTTTGTGTTTGAGTTTGTGTTGTAGCTTCCGGAGTTTTTTCCACATTTTTGCCGAGGACTTTTTGGAGTCCATGCAAAACGTCTTGGATAAAGCCAATTTTGCTCATATCTTGTGCTTGGAACATGGATAATTCCGCCGGAATATCATAAGCATCCATATCACGGTAGCAGGGAATAAGAAGTTTTTTGCGATCTTTTTTAATCAAAGCAAGGTATCTGCTCCACTCATTTTTCACCCAAACGGCTTCGAAAAACTCCTTTTTTGAACCGACAACCAACATCGCTTTGGCAGAATTTAATGCGGCAAAAATATAAGGTTCGTACTGTTGACCGATTTTAGATTCGAGGGTGATTCTCGCAAAAAAGACTTTATACCCAGCCTCAGTCAATTCATAATAAATTTCCTGTGCAACCACGGAATCACGGGTTCTTCGCCCCAGGTCATCGCTTTCCTTGTAACAGATAAAGACATCAAACGGTTCTTCCTGCGCAGAAATTGCCAAAATGCCTCTTTGAATTTCAGCAATGCGCTTGGCATCGGCTTCATAGAGACCTTTTTCATAACTTCCTGCATGCTCCAAAGCCGTCAAGTAGTCCACATCTGCCAAAATTGATTCATACTGAACTCTATTGCAAGTCGGAATTCTCTCATGGCTTACGGGGTCTTCGACATACTCGATACCGTAACGGGAAAGCACCAAGCCCCAATACGCTTCTGCATCATCGGAATTGATTTCAACTATCTTCTCGTAAGTAGCAACCGCCTTGTCATATTCTCTCATTCGGCGATATTGCTCTGCTCGATTATACAAAATTTCCGACTGCTCGTCGGAAATTTTCGGAAAAGTTACCATATTACCGCAATAATTACACTCTCCGCTGCTTACGCCCTGGGGCAAATCAAGCTCTCCCCCGCACATTTTGCATTGAATTTTTGCCATGAAAAAAACTTCCCCTCTTAATTACTTAAAAAGCAATAATTTATTGGTTCTTTCATTGCAAAGCAACTCCAAAGAACGGCAAATCTCTGTAATTTTATCGGAATTTTTCTCTGCAACAGCAACATCCAATTCATTTACCTGTAATCTGATCTTTTGAACAACATCACTGACTAATTCATGCTCCATCGGGTCGGCATAACGGATAAGTTCTGCAATATTGAATATCAAAGCTCTGTCGGGAGCAGAACTTTTTTCAGCAATCGCCATAATGTCGGCGACAATCAACTTCCAGTTTACAGTTTTTACTTTAACTTGATTATCTACATTGTTGATTTCTTCGCGGGCAACATCCATGGCCTGAAATCTCCAAGCATAAATCATCAAAACCCCGAATTCAATCAAGCAGAACCAACCATACTTCAAACTGAATGCACCGATTTTCTCGAAGAATACAAACAGAAACGCAATCACAAGTGTTGTAACCATATAACCTCTTACAACCATCGGGAATGCCGCATTCAAAAAATAACTATTTCTATTACTAGTTGCCCAGAATCCCATTGAAATTGCGAAAACTACAATCGCCCAGATACTCCATGCGAAAGCAGTCCAAACCAAAGTGGTTCTTTCGACCAAACTCAACAAAATTGATAAAAATACAATAGCCATCAATGCGCCAATTGCAATTCTTGAAAAATTCTTCATAATAATTATCCTTTCCTATTCAATATATTGTACTAACACCATTATACCAACTTTTCACCGCATTCCAAACAAAATTTCGCACGGGGAGTTACTTCTTTGCCGCACTTGGG
>JAZRSP010000184.1:0-4916 GCA_045651565.1 Victivallaceae bacterium
CCAGAACATAGCAGAGAGGACCAGCGGGAACCCAGTCAGAATTCCCACTGCTCCAAACATTTTTACATCACCCGCTCCTGCGCCATGCATCAGGAACGGGATCAGTAAAAATGCAGTTCCCAATAATCCGCCCAGCAAGCTGCTGACCATACTGCCATTAAAAATGTGTACAGCCAGAAACACCGCAGCTCCTCCGAATGTCAAAACATTTGGCAAGCGACGGTAATAACAGTCATACCAGCTTAAAACAACCAGCCAGACCGTAATTATGCTGAAGAATATCGGGAAACTCATAGATGATTACCAAGTACTCGTGGTTTTATTACGGTTATGGATGCTATCAACACGGGTCTTCGAATTATCCTTTTTAGTATCGGTGTAGCCCTTGACGGCCTCCATAGTGTCTTCTGCAGCTTGTTCATCCCCAATTGCTGCTTCTGCAACAGCCTGACCAGTACCAGAGAGCACACCACCAAGCATTGTGAATACCACAACCCCTACGACAACAATCAGCAAGGCAACCAGGATGTATTCGATCATCACGGAGCCCTTTTCTTCACCCATCAGACGACGGAGCATACGACCGGCAAACGAATTTGCCACCTTTTTGAACATTGCTTTTTTCATTTTTCTTTGTTCCTTTCCATTTAAGGGTTAATGTTGCATGTTCTTTTGTTTATAAATTGACGGTAAAATTTTCATATTTCCAATGGTTGTGCCCTCCTATGTTGGTTATGGGAATGGCAATGCTATAACTTCAACCACCATACGGTAGTTGTCCGCAAACGCTTTTTGCAATGCACCTCTATTTTCTCCGAATGGATCAAACAACTTTCCAAAGAGCATAAATTCAGCCGCAGCCATCAAGCCAAAGATTGCCGCCAGAACCACGATGTATTCCAACATCACGGAGCCCTTTTCTGATTGTTTGAAAGTTTGTTTCATCACTGTATTTATCCTTAGTATTGAGGTAATTCCAAGTTTTCCAGTTGCGCATCTTCCACAAAAGTTGGAGGATTGATCAACTGAAACTCTCCGATAACCCGACGTTCACTGTCAATAGTTCTGGTTTTCCATCGTACAAGATCATTCATCTGATATTCACCGTTTTTCAAAGGCAAAACTTCTGAAATCGCCAGAATTTTACGAGTGCCATCAGAAAGACGGCCGGTGTGAACAACTGCATCAATTGCCGAAGCGACTTGAGACCGTAACGCCGCCAGCGGAATATCCAATCCACTCATAAGCGAACAGGTTTCCAATCGAGACAAAGCATCGATCGGAGAGTTTGCATGAATGGTTGACATTGAACCGGCATGTCCGGTATTCAATGCCTGAAGCAAGTCAATTGCTTCTCCACCGCGGATTTCCCCGACAACGACCCGGTCAGGACGCAAACGCAAAGAAGAATGTAAGAGATCACGAATCGTTACCTCTCCATTGCCGTTTTTATCTGCTTTGCGGGTTTCCATATAAAGAACATGTTCCTGCTGCAACTGCAATTCGGAAGCATCTTCCATCACGATCACCCGTTCCGTATCCTGAATGAAACTGCTCAAAACATTCAGAATCGAAGTTTTACCGGAAGATGTTCCCCCGGAAACAATTACATTTTTATGAAGAGAAACCATGGCTCTGATCAATTTATGCATATCAGGGGACAAACTGCCAAAACCAAGCAGTTTCTCGACATTCAGTTTTTCTTTTTTGAATTTCCTGATGGAAATAGCTGTTCCGCACCGGCACAAAGGCGGAATCACGGCATGGACACGGGAACCATCCGGCAACCGGGCATCCAGCCGCGGATTATCCTCATTGAGCATACGTCCCACGGACTTTGCAATATTGGAAGCTGCAGCACGCAACGCCTGTTCACTGGGAAACACAGCCGGAGTTTTTTGCAGTTTTCCCCCAAACTCCACATATACCTGATGAGGTCCATTGATCATGATTTCAGAAACCTCATCATTTTCCAAATATTCTTTTACCGGTCCCAAAAACAGAACCAAAAATGAATTATTATCCTCACTCATAATTTAACTCCTTGCATTATTATCTGTACCTAAATCCCCACATACGACGAACAAGTGGATCCCCAGGTAACCCTTTGCTTAAAATAGTGTTGCGAATAACAATTTGACGTTCCGCAGTAGCATCGTTATATTCTCTGTTTATCGGGATTAAATCATTCCTTAATACCCTCATTTTCGAAGAAATTGCTTCAACGATTTCTGATGGATAGTTACTGCTACTACTCAAAAACAATCCCATTCCCATAGAAATAATTTCAGCACGTAACTCACCAGAGTTGTTCAATAGTTGAGCAACCAATCTCTCTCTCTGCTCCAATATAAACACTCCACGGCGAAAGAACCCCAACAAACGTCCTCTGTGCAGCCAAGCATTATGTTTAATTTTCATGTAACTACAAAAACTGTCTAAGTCGTTTAATTGTTTTTTTATTCGCATAATTTCAGGAACAAAGGAAAAGTTTTCTCCATCATCAGGGCGATATGGTTCTGGTAAAGCTGTTAAAAAATCATAAAACAACTCAATTCCCAATATGCGATCATATTCACCAACCGGTATGTTTCGCCCTCTTGTTGGTAAGGCTTGTTGAAGCGTATCACATAAAAATACTTTTCTCATCACCTCAGGATTGTACAAATCTCCCCAAAACACATTTTCTGTTATTGTTGGAGTAAAATTATTTTTTATAAGATCAGTCGTTAACATCTTTAATTGCAGTGCTGCTGTTTTAACCGCAGTATGTTGTTTTTCAAGTTGCTTTCTAAAACTTGACAAATGGGGATCGGCAGAACACTGTTCAATACTTGGAAGATCCAATGAAATTCGTAAGGCTTCATTAAATTTCATATTGCAAACATACATAATTTGCAACCGCAATTGCTTATTAGATTTTTGCAAAGCAATCAGCGGGATAAGACACTTTTGTATGCGCAACTTCATATAACCATCTGCGTTTCCCTTTAATTGTTCTAATTTAGATATGATAATAGAATAATTATCTGATTCGATATCCAGCATCTTAAGAGTATTTTGCATTTCAGAGACAAGGAGATCATTTTTATTTTTTTGCCGCATGACCGAATGCACCTCTTTTAGCAATCTCTCTAAATATTGCGGCGCATTTTTTGCGTATCTTTGAAGATGATTATCTGTCATTTTTTCAGAAACAGAAAATTCCTGATAGGAATTTGAAGTTGAATTTATGGCATTTAATCCTGAAAAATAATAATCTAAAAGATTTTTTGCAATGCTCATTTGCTGTTTTGCTTCTATAGCTGTAGTTGCATTCCATCCCCAGAAATCAGCTCCTCCACTTTCTAAACGACCGAGGATGTGAGAAGCTTCTACCCACTGACCTTGAGACAATAAATGTTTTGCTTTTATCCATTGCTCCATTGTGCTTTTCCACAATTCCAGTGAATGCGATATATTTTCAATCTGAGTTTTATACAATTTTGCATTAGAACATGTTTTTGCCTTGTTGAGATTATTAAAAGCCAACTCAAATTGTTCCCGTTCTGCTGCCGCACGAGCCAAATCCAAATATTCATCGCTCTGTGTACTGAAATTTCTATATAACCAATAACAGCTTAACGTAATCAAAATGGTCAGAATTATAACTGCAGATGTTTTTATAATTTTTACAGGAGAATGTTCAACCGCTCCATCAAAAAATTTCAAATCGATGTAGGATAGACTAACAATATCCCCATCTTGCAATAGACGTTTGTTTTTTCCTTTTAACGGAACATTGTTTACGGATGTCCCATTACTGCTATTATTATCCCATATCCAATATTCAGCCCCATTACACGAAATTGTCGCATGGTGTGATGATATTAATGGATCTGAAATAATGATACTGCATTCCTTGTCACTTCCTAATGTGGTGTTATTTTTTTCAAGAAAAAATCGCTTCCCTTTTTGAGGGGAATTAACAAAAACAAGAGACGAAGGTTTTGATGATTTGGGAGTATCTTGTATGTTAATCTTTAATACACAGTTGCCAATCAAAAATTCATCTCCAGGAGAAACAACTTTTTCTACTATTTTTTTACTCTGATAAAAAGTTCCATTTTTACTGTTGTTATCTCTTATAATGACTTTCCCATTGGAATAATTTAAGATAGCATGAACACCGCTTACCAAATGATCATCAGCAGGAATAACCCAAGTACATTTTGAACTACGTCCGATTGAAATTTCTTTTATCAACTCAATATCTTCTGTATCAAAAAGGACATTGCCATTATATGTTAATGTAATTTGCAGAATATTAACCTTTTTCATATAAGTATCACTCCCAGCGATTTCTTCTGAGCATTTGATATCTCAAGTCTTTGGGCGAAGAAAAAACCGTTTTACACAATTCTATAATGTTTCTAGTATCTTTTCTTTCCAATTCTGCCTGAAAAAAATTTCTTTTTTGGCTGTTATACCATTTTTTTTGTTGTTTCCGCAAAATCCTTAAAAGATCCAATGCTTGTTTTTCAAGAATTAAATTGTTTTGTGTTTGAGCACGAGCTAATACTGTTGTTATAAGCAAGTAAGTTCTTTGCCATTCAAAAGGAGCTTGTTTGGCTAAATGCTTGTTTATCTCAGACAGTAAATCTTCTGTTTCTCCAGAGATAATAGTTTCTGCTCCGTCCCAAACTGTTTCAACAAAGGTTGGAGAAAACTTCAAGAAAGGTATAGCCGAAATACTCTCAAATGCTCTTGATTTTTCACTTAAGGGTACTTCAGCAAAACGCACGAATAAATCTTGGCCGTTTCTAAACGCTATAGCATATCCAGCCCAAGAAAGCCCCTGATCATCTTTTTTAGTATAATCGGCGCCATAGCAAGGAATACCATTGTCATTACCCATATAAAATAAGTCCGACAAA
>JAZRSP010000185.1:0-5860 GCA_045651565.1 Victivallaceae bacterium
ACATCGCTTTGGCAGAATTTAATGCGGCAAAAATATAGGGTTCGTACTGCTGACCGATTTTTGATTCGAGGGTGATTCTTGCGAAAAAGACTTTATACCCAGCCTCTGTCAATTCATAATAAATTTCCTGTGCGACCACGGAATCACTGGTTCTACGCCCCATGTCATCGCTTTCCTTGTAGCAGATAAAGACATCAAACGGCTCTTCCTGCGAAGAAATTGCCAAAATGCCCTTTTGAATTTCAGAAATGCGTTTTGCTTCGGCTTCGTAAAGCCCTTTTTCATAACTCCCGGCATGCTCCAATGCCGCCAAGTAGTCCGCATCTGCCAAAATCGAATCGTACTGCACTCGGTGGCAAGTCGGAATCCTCTCATGACTTGTCGGGTCTTCGACATATTCGATACCGTAGCGAGAAAGCACCAAGCCCCAATATGCTTCCGCATCATCGGAATTGATTTCAACTATCTTCTCGTAAGCAGCAACCGCCTTGTCATACTCATTAATTCTGCGGAAGTGTTCTGCTCGATTGTATAAATTCTCGTATTGCTCATCGGAAATTTTCGGAAAAGTCACCACATTTCCGCAGTAATTACAAGTACCGCTCAAAACGCCCTCTTGTAAATCCAGTGTGCCGCCACACATTTTGCATTGAATTTTTGCCATATCCCCAAAAGTCCTGATTTTAAGTTAATAATAATATCAGTAATTAATATAGCATGTAAAGAAAATTTTACAAACCTATTCAAGTAAAATTTTTTTAGAAAATTCATAATGCATCCGCCTTTGCAAAAGGCGATGGCGCAACATGTCAAATTCACAAACACCCCAGTCCAGCACCAGTGATGCTTGCAGATTGGTGGCTGCAAGCAATAGTGCAAATAAGTTTATAAAACTGTCCGAATACACGAATTGCAAGTTTCCCATACCTCCCAAATTATCGGCACATCTCGGCACCGAGGCATACTTACATAAATTTAAATAGCGGTGTCCTTTTTCAACAAAACTGCAACTCCGCTGAAATCTTGGAGATTTCTCAATTTAATTTTGCTTTTTTCAACAACATCGCAAGAAATTTTATCTTCTTTAAAAACTGCCTTTATCTCAACTTTTTCTCCGACTTCAAATTCAATTTCTGTCGGAGCTTTGCCGAATGTATGAACTACTGCCAAAACTTCCGTGTCGTTTTCTCTAACAAAAATTTGATAACCTTCCGGGGTGTTCCATGATTTATTAGTAAGATATTTTTCAACTTTCGAAGTACCTTTTTTTACCAATGGCTTGATTTTTTCATAAAACTTAATCCCCTGCTCCATCCAATTAACTTGCTCTTTGCTCAACTGCACCGTATGTCCGGAAAAACACAATCTCCCCAAGCACCCGCCTGCAAGCAGATATTTAAAACGCTTTTCATCGTCCCAATTTCGCATAGTCACCCAGACCTGATTAGACCGCATAGGAATTTGCATTGCAACTTCGGACGCAATCAGCGGAATAGAAACATTTTCGTGCGCATCGGTAATACTTGCCATATCGCCCATAGACATCCATTGCGGGGTTAATCTATGACCACCTGAAGCACAAATTTCCAACGTCAAATCGGGAATTCTTTCTTTTATCTCATTAAAGAATATTTTAACTCCTTCAAACCATTCATACAATCCGTACTGCTCGCTGCCTGAACTTGAATCCGCACCATTCATAGTATAATTATAATCGGTTTTCATGTAGCGGATATTATTGGCAATCAAAAAATCGGTAACTTTTGTGTGCATGAAGTCTCTAACCTCTTTTTTGCGGAAATCCAAAACCCAATTCATTCGGTCGGTAGTGTAAGGTACTCCATGATATTGCACAAAGTATTCCGGATGTTCCTTACCAACTTCGGCAAAGGCGAAATTCACCTGCTCCATCTCGAACCAAATACCGGGAATAAATCCCCTTTCACGCAACTTATTGCAAAAACTTCTCATGCCATTCGGGAATCGCAAACTATTTACCGCCCAATCGCCTTTGGAATAAGCCCATTGAGGGTTAAGTTCCGTATTGCTTTTCGGAGCAAACCATCCTGCATCGACTACAAAATACTTGATATTTCTGCCTTTGAGGAAATCAGCAATTTCAAGCAATTTTTCTTCGGTATGAATTCCCCAATTACTACACCAGTCATTATAAATTATCGGCATATCCTCCTCATTGGGGGAATACCCAATATTCATATCTTCGGCATAGCGGGCAAGGTTATTCATCACCTTATCAATACTGCCTTCGGCGACAGAAATAATTGCCTCGATACCTTTTATCTTTTCATTAGGGGCAAGAGTTTTCTCGAAATTCGAAAACTCTTTATCAGTCATACCGCCTGCAAGATTCAGGAAATCTCCGCGGCGCATTAATTCCAATTGCCAAGGCCCCATAGCGCACAATTGAACTCCCCAGAAAGCCCCCGCTTTTCTATCCTCCACAACTGCAAAAGGAAAGTATTTTTTTACCGCCATAGAACTTCTCTGCCCGAATCGCTCAACTCGTCCAATTGAAGTCTGCCAAGATCTCTCCAAACCCAAATCTTCAATCGCATCACTTTTTAATTTACCCTCCGCACTCCAAAAAGCCAAACGCCTATGAAGATAATAACGATCATTGCCGTCATCGCATGCAAAAGGTGAAATCATACCCAAAACAAAACTTGAAAGCTGATCCAAAATGATTGATTCATTGCTTTTGTTTTCCACTTCGGTATTAATTGAAAAATACGGTTTATCGGGGTAAATTGTCAAAGTTTGAGTTGCATAAATTTCTCGTTCGGGAGTTTTCATAACCGTTTTGATGATATTTCCAACTCTATCCTGACTTACAAATTCCAAAGTTCTGGCAGTTTCGTTATTGACCATTGAATCCCCTGCCAGATAAAAATTTGAATGTGCATCGCCTTGAATATGAATCTGTATCATATTTTCAAAAGTTCTGGGATCGAAATGCAAGTTTTTTGTTCTGACACAACCCAAAAGAGCAGTTTCATGGTTGATATTTTCCTGATGTTTAACGATTTTACTTTCCATGGAAGCTGGATAAACACTGAAAAGCATCTGTTTATCTTTCTGCAAAAACACCGCAGTCATATCTCCAATTTTAAATCTGCTGTATTCATTAAATGGCAATAACATTTTCATTCCTTTTGTTTTATTTAATCAACTTGAAAAACTACATATTAATATAGCATATCAAGAATATGGCGCAACCCATATTCTTAATATTTTTTTGAATTTATTTTTCTATTTTTTTGCTATTTTTCCAAGGACCGATTCCAATATAAGACAAATCGACTTCGCCTTCATTGGTTGATGAACCATCACCAAAACGGAAAATTGAAGTTTCAGCAGGAGCAGCCTCTCCAAGTTTTGCAGTAAAAATCGGAGTTGATTTTCCTCGTTCATACACCGAATAAGTATTATCAACAAGTGATGACTTTACCTCAAAAGCCTTAAATTGCAATATTCCTGTATTAAAAGAAATCGTTCTTGGGTTTCCATTATCAAAATAATAAATTTTGTCCTTTCCGATTGCAAAAGAAAGGTGTTTCGCTTTTTCCCCTAATTTGGATGGAAATGTATAAGCAACATTGAATTGTCCTTTAAGTGTTACCGCGTCACGCAATCTCACTTCAAAACCAATTGCAATTGCATTATCCTGCAAATTAAATGTTCCCATAAAATGACAGAAGCGAGCCATTTTATCACTTTTTCCATACTGTTTCAAATTCAAAACAGGATGTGGACGCTCAGCAATTTCCTGAACTTCAAATGAAGTGCCGTCTGTTTCTTTGTAGAAATATTGACGATAAATATTGCCATCTTCCGGAGAACGATTTTTCATTGGAATATAGAAATACTTATACTTTTTCTCTTCTGAATGATTGATTTTTTCATATTTGAGCGAGTTATCTTTTTCAATATCCAGAGTTACCGCCATAATTTTATTAAAAATCCCTGTCTGATTCCCCGCTCCGAAGTCACTCTCGTCATAGACAACCATTACTCGATTGGGTTCGACTTCCAAAACTGAAGCATAAGAACTACCGATATGCTCATAAACCGGGTATTGTGTGTAACTTTCTCCGGTTCCTGTCGGGTCGATAAAAAGATACAAATTCGGTCTGCCGGTAATAAGTACCAATGCGCCGTTTTCCAAAATTCTGGCGGATGGAGCTACGCAAACCGGAGCGATATCGATCGGCTCACTCCAAGTTCTGCCGCCGTCTTTACTTCGAAGCTGTTTCAATGGCGAAACACTGGCAACTCGCACATAAGCCAAAATATCACCATTAGCCAATTCTACAACTGTAGATTCATTCGGACCTTCCTGATATTTACCTTCGGGGTCTTCCAAAATAGTTGAGAGATAAGACCAAGTTTTACCGTCATCTTTTGATTCAATTACAAAAGAGTGAATCTTTTTTGCTTTTTCTTTCAAAGAATAACCACATAATAGCAAACGGTCATCTTTGGTTCTGATAATCTCTCTATGTAGACGGAATGTTCCCTTGTAAGGAAGTGTTATTTCGGTTTTTTCAACTGAAATACTATGGTCCGGATTGAGAGTTTTAATAGAAATAGTTTGGACATCAGAAACCTTGTCACTCCAGCACTCGACCTGACTTTTTTTACCGTCTTTACTCATATAGGCATTGAAACCGCCAAATACAAAAGGACTTTTCTGCCAAGTTTTACCGTTATCAAGAGAATAATCCAGACAACCGTATTCGCTTACGGTATGCACGCCACCGGAGTGATTCAGATAAATTGTGCCATCATCAAAGCGGTGAGCAAAACAGAAATTCAATGGCTCGTTGGAAGCCTGCACCATAGTAATTGCTACCGGCTTCACCTTGAAACCGTTATAAGTTACACTGCCATAATCAGAACGCACCTGATTGGCAAAAGCTGCCGTGCCAAATAATAATGCAGCTGCGATTAAGAATCGTTTCATCTATTCTCTCCAAAAAAACTATTAAAAATTCTTCTGAGTTTCATCTTCCAAACGAACACTCAAAATATGCTTATCTGATTCCTCATAAACTTCATTAGGAACCATAGAGCTTACATGTCCGTCCGTAAAACCAACTGTCGCACGACCGCCATGACAAAAAATCATATAACTGGTACCGCCATTGGTATACCAACACCAGGATTGTCCGAATGGTGAAGTATTAATCATGGTATCGGCAAGCAGCATTTTACTTCCTGATTTTGCCAAATCGAGTACAGTATCTGCACCGTCAGTCGCAGATGTCGGTCCCTGCATTAAACCACCCTTGTAGTATAAATTCCAGTGTCCGCCTTCGGCAGCTAAATATCTCGGCATACCGAATGTTGACTGCAAATAAGTATCAGTGTCAATATCAACTTTATAAGGCGGTCTTGTCGGACAAAGAATCAAACTTGTTTCTTGCGGCAAATAATCACTCCTAATTGCCAAGCGTCCTGCCCAAGTTACATTTTCCTGACGGATAGCAAACTTGCCGTCATGGTCATCAGCATAAATCGTAATAGTTGACAAAACTTGTTTCTTGTTGTTGGTACATGTAATCGCACGGGCCTTTGCTCTTGCCTTGTTGAGAGCCGGCAATAGCATGCCTGCCAAAATTGCGATGATTGCAATAACAACCAATAACTCGATTAATGTGAAATAAAGTAATTTTTTCATGATTTTTTCCCTTTCTTTAAAATTAAAACCACTTGCTTGATTTATCGACAAACCTTATCGATAACCTAAAATAATTATACCATATTTTTATCAAAAATCAACATCAAAAACTAACTATTTCATGTCAAATTTGGAAAAAATAATGTCAAATTTGGGAAA
>JAZRSP010000186.1:0-2679 GCA_045651565.1 Victivallaceae bacterium
ACATCTTCTTTATAATCTTTACAAAGATTGTTTTGAAAATAGTCAAATAATAACTTTGCATGTTCTTCCGTCATTTCATTGAAATCCGGCAAGAAAAACAAAAAATCATCCAGTAATGCATAACGTTCATAGCTTCTGACATATCCAGCCTCATCCCCTCTTTGAGAAGAATATTTCGTTGCTTTTTTTATAACATCATCAAGTACAACACTAAAATTATTGGAATGTAAACTCCAAGATTCTCCAGATGGGTAATTAAGTATGATACTTGTTTTTTTTAATCTCGTACCAACAAGATTATAGACTTGTTCAATAAGCCCATCTTCCCGCCATATTTTTGCATTTTTAGAACGAAGACAAATTATTTTTTTTGTCGAACCGCAAAGGGCTAAAAACTTTATAGCAGTATCATCCCGGAGTCCCCACCCCTTGCTTTGGTGAATTACATCAATGGTGTGCCACTCACTATCCACACAAGGTAATTGTAACTGATTCAGGAAATCATCATTTCCTTCCAGTATGTGATAAAAACTTCTGATGACTGTTTGAAAAATTACAGTTTTAGCATTCTCATCATCAGTTGCCTTTAAATGCTTTATTAAGCTTGAACAACGCCTATAATTTAACGCATAAACAGAAGGAAGTAATTTAAATAAAATCTCCTGATTGGAAATAAAATCAGAAAACGATGATTCTAACTCGATAAAAGGATACGGAATTCCTGCAACTGATTGCTGAGCGATAAGATCTTTTTTACTATTTTGCAAATACACGGATTTGCCTAAATAAAGTTTTGGGTCGTTGCCAAGAAATATTTCTTCATCGGCAAAAGAATCATCGATTAAATCGCTCCAATTCTTTACAATAACCTGCCATGTTTTTATATATTCTGCCCTGTCAGTGCAATTGTCTTTGATAAAGCTGAATAATATATTTTTTACCAAATAAGAATTTATTACAAGCGGATGGTCAGGCAAATAAAATTTAACAAAATCTTTTGATAATTTTTGAGCTTGTGAGGCTAATATTGGCAGTTTTGTTCGTTTGTAAAATTCACCTTCCGTGATAGGAGACTCCCAATTTTTTATTAAGGGAGAAACTACTACATTAGGCGAACGCCAAACATCAACCCCAGATTCCACAGCCCACACGCAAGGCAAATTGATAACGTCAATAATATTTGCAATTGCCTTATATATTTCTGAGTTTTCTTTCTGCTGAAATCCCGGTTGCAGAAGTTGTGTAATCAATCTTGCGGTTTCAATACAAGGGACTCCGTTGTTGGCATCAAGCACACGATGGACTATGTCCTTTACAGCACTGGCGCAAAAATCAAGTAATTTTTTATTGTAATCATTGTCAAATGGTATTGATTTTCGATTGCTTTGGATATGAAAATTTGCATCAACATACAAGTTCATACCAGTAGATTCTTCTGTTGGCAAATCGCAAAAATATATTCCCTCATTGTCAGTATCATCAGGAGCAAGTGCAATTGTTATTTTTAATGGATCTCGCTGCTTGATTTTTGGGGGAGCCGAGGAATAAATTTCCTCCCTTTCAGTATCAGAGGCAATTTTCTCCCAAATAAAAAATCTCTTTTCTTCTTTCTCGCCACTGCATTCTTTGCCTATGCGAATGCGAGTTTCTCCGTATTCGGATAATTTTGATTCTGTATAACGGTAGTAGTTGGTAGTTGTACCATTGCAAACAACGGAAATTTCTTTAATTCTTTCCGGAAGAAATAGAAAAATATCCAGTATTCTAGCAGAAAACTCATCTAAGTTTTTTTCGACATCATCCGCTTTATCGGGTACAAAATAGAAAACAGTAGAAAATTCTTCCACCAAATCTTCTACATCTTCAGGTATTTCATTTAATGGAATTGCAAGATTTTTTCTGATACGATCAAGACCTTGTTGCCTTTGGATGCCGTCAGGGTCATTATTTATGATGTCCTGAATGTAATGCTCGGTATATCCCTTGTCAAAAATCCGGATATCCCCAAACGGGGTTACGGAGTCAATATGTAGATCCAGTAAGTTAGTTTGATATTGAATAGCATTGTCTGAAGCAAGCTCAAAACAATATCCATCAAACTCCTGACTTTCTTCACTTGCTTTGGAATATACTCTATGGTTAGTTTCTGAAATTTCGTAATAGCTTGCTTTACCAATGCCAAATTTTCCAGTTTGATCGTCATTGTCACGCTTTGAGGATATAGCATGGGAACACAGGGCATTAAAATCTTTATCTGTAATAGGAAGCCCGTTATTGCAAAACAATAATTTCCCATTTTGCGAGACAATCTTTATTTTAGAGCATCCGCTGACATCTTTTGCGTTCTGGAATAATTCATAAAGAAATCGACCATCGTAGTCATCCTGCGTAATTTCCTGAATATTACTCAAAGACTCTACAGCAGAATTTTTATCGTGGATGTTCCCCAGCATGGTTCTGATCCACCCAAGCGATATTTCATTGATACGATTTCTGAAGTATTCCTGCATATTTAATATCCTACTTTGAAAGTTCCAATAAAACTCCCACTCGCTTCTGTATGAATTGCTCCAAGGCTTTCAGTCTTGCGGCAGGAAGATTGTAACGGCTGTGGCGAGTGAATTTGAACGCCTGTAAATGGCGTAATTGCCCCTTCTGGCGCGAGGTAATGAATTCCTT
>JAZRSP010000187.1:0-1261 GCA_045651565.1 Victivallaceae bacterium
ACTATGGAGATAATATGGAAACAACAAACTACTGCCCTGTCAGTGCTACATTGGATTTGATCGGCGGCAAATATAAAGCACTGATCATCTGGCACCTTTCAGAAAAAACTATGCGATTTTCGCAATTGCATAAATTAATCCCCGGAGCAACACCAAAGATGTTGACCCAGCAATTACGGGAAATGGAATCGCAAAAGCTCATTCATCGAGAAGTGTATCCTGTGGTTCCACCAAAAGTTCAATATTCCCTGACAGAGCTGGGCAAAAGTCTGATGCCAGTTCTGGTCGCCATGCGGGATTGGGGTGCAGATTATTTGCACTCACAAAATCTTACCAGTAATTGTTTTATGATGAATAAAACGCCCATTTAATTCTAAACGGAGGCTAATTATATGAATATCAAAATTCTCTCTGACAGCACTTGTGACCTTCCTCTGGAAGTTCTGGAAAAGTACAACATCACAATGGTTCCCCTGGCTGTCATCAAAAATGGCGAACAGTTCACCGATGGTGTAAACATCACGCCCGCAGAAATTTTCAGCCATGTTGCAGCCGGTGGTGATCTGTGCTCCACCGCAGCAATCAATATCGGTGAATATGCTGATTGGTTTGAGAAGTACGCCCACGACTATGACGGCGTTATCCACATCAACATCAGTTCTGAATTCTCCAGCTGCTATCAAAATGCCCGTCTGGCTGCTGAGGATTTTGAAAACGTCCGCGTCATTGACTCTCGCAATCTCTCTACCGGTCAGGGTCTTGTGGTTCTGGAAGCTTGCAAGCTGGCTCAGACCTGCGACAATTTGGATGAGATTGCTGAGAAGTTGAATGCATTTACCGACAAGGTAGAAGCAAGCTTCCTGCTGGATCGACTGGAGTATATGGTCAAGGGCGGTCGCTGCTCCGCAGCTGCTGCACTGGGTGCAAACCTGCTGAACCTGAAGCCCTGTATCGAAGTTAAAAACGGCAAAATGGGCGTAGTCAAGAAATACCGCGGCAATTACGCAAAGTGCCTGGCAAACTACGTAAAGGACCGTCTGTCCGGTCGTGATGACATTGATAAGACTACCCTCTTCGTTACCCGTACCCCTGTTACCGATGAGTGTTTGACTGCAGTCAAGGATGCTGTTGCTCAGTACAATGACTTCGAAACCACTTACTGGAACGAGGCTGGCTGTACTGTTTCCTGCCATTGCGGTCCCGGAACCCTGGGTGTTCTGTTTGTAAGAAAGTAAGTATAAAGAGGTGCGTTTGACGCACC
>JAZRSP010000188.1:0-1642 GCA_045651565.1 Victivallaceae bacterium
TATAGATGCCAGTACCTAATTGTACTTGAAAACCACTTACGCCTCCTATCGTGCCTTGTGGAGCACGAATTTCTGCGGGAAAATCGGGTAGAGTGCTAATCTCGTTACCCAGTATGGCACTCAATGATGCAAACATTGTACCTGTTAATTGCATACCATCACCCGAGTCTCCACAAAATCGAACTACTACCTGCTGTTTTGTCATAATTCATGTATTTTTTAAATTCGCGACAAAGTTACTATTTTTTTTTCAAATACGCAAATCTTCTCAGCCTGCACCGCACAATAACCGCACAATAACCGCACAATAACCGCACAATAATCGCACAATTCAGTATTGGTAGTGCTGCAAAAAAGAAGACTTCGAAATCTCGAAGTCTTCTCTGTGGTGCCACCAGGAATCGAACCGGGGACACAAGGATTTTCAGTCCTTTGCTCTACCAACTGAGCTATGGCACCATGATTTTTCCCAAATCGACTGCAAAGGTACTGCTTTTTTTTGAAATGACCAAATAATTCGAGTTTTTTTTTGAAAAAAATGTATTTATTCAAGCAAAAATACGAAAATATCAAAAAAAAGTAGTAACTTTGCAGATAAAATAAACAAAAATGGATTTGAAAATAATTGCATACGCTCGCAATGGCTTTTCCCAGAAATTTGGCATTCCACGCCAAAGCAGAGAGAATTCGTGCATAGAGACACATATTATATTCGCGCCCGCGTATTGCGTACGCGAGGCATTGCGAGGTATAGAGGAATACTCGCATCTCTGGTTGATATGGGGATTTCATGAGGCAATAAGGCACAAAGGCGATGAGGCAATAAGCGAGGATTTGGATTGGTCGCCTACGGTACGGCCACCGCGATTAGGCGGAAACAAACGTATGGGAGTGTTTGCAACTCGTTCGCCTTTCCGCCCAAACCCAATAGGATTGACTAGCGTAAAACTGCTGCGTGTGGAAGATACTAAAGAGAGTGGAGTGGTATTGGTGGTCTCAGGAGCAGATCTATTAGACGGTACACCGATCTACGACATTAAACCGTATTTGTCGTTCTCGGATAGCCATCCGCATGCGAAAAACGGCTTCGCTGAAGCCACGCAGGATTATCATTTAAGTGTAGAAATAGATGATGTTTTGTTGCAAAAAATCTTGATTAAGGGTTGCCCATGGGATGCCATTTGTGAAATATTGAGTCAGGATCCAAGACCTGCATATCAATCTGATCCAGAACGAGTCTATCATCTTGACTATCATGGCTGGGCGGTGGATTTTACGGTGGATAGCGCAACCGTTTGCGTAAAAAAATGTGGAGAAAAGTAGCTTCTTTCCGCAAAGGGGTTGTGTATTTGAAAAAAAAGATGTAACTTTGCAAGGTGAATTGTGAAAATATATAAATGATGAAAAAAATCTACTCTATTCTTTTGGCAGTGTTTTGCTGCAGTTTGTCATTGATGGCAGAGCCATATGGCTTGTTGATTAATGGTTCTACGAAGTTGGAAGCAACTTCGTTGTCTGAAAAAGATTTCCAAAATCGTGATCAGTTCCTAGTTTCTTGTGTAGAACTGAAGCAGGGGGATAAGGTGCAGTTGCATGATTTTGCCAATGGCGCGGCTTGGATGTGTGCAATTGATCCTTATGG
>JAZRSP010000189.1:0-14483 GCA_045651565.1 Victivallaceae bacterium
TGCTGGCAGTGTTCAGATTCAGAATAGCGGTGTGCTTGAAGCTGGTTCTGTACTTAAAGCAAATGACTTCAACGTATGGGATTTTACCGCTTCAAATGGCGATGCTATCTTCACTGTTAAGGGGCGTATTGAAGCTGTAACATTTGTTATCCTCAATGACTATTACTATCCAGGAAACGATAACTTCATTATTGATGCTGGTGGTGTACTCCGTGGTGAAAATCAGGTTTGGGGAAATGCTAATCCAGGTATTTTCAATATCCAAGGCGGTAATATGACAGTCTATGGATATGTTGACTCTGATTGGAATGATGAAGGTGGTGACGCCAAGATTGGCGGTAATACTTTAGGCGCAGTTCTTACTGTTGATGGAACCTATGCTGCTGAAGATAATAACAATGGTAAGTTTATCAATGTTGGCGATCAAAAGTTGATCATTGGTGCTGATGCTAATTTGAATGTTATCAATGGCGCGCTCTTCAGTTGGGCAAATAAAGTAAATAATGCTGGTACAATTACTGTTGATGATAAGAGTACTATCACTGCAGCAGCAGGTTTTAGCAACCAAGGTACAATTACAATTAATGTTGCTGAAAGTTTCAGCGGAATTAAGACTATTATTGATGTTAATAATTCTCCGAATTCTGATTATGGCACAGTTAATGTGGTTGGCGCAAAAGATGTTGTTGCAACCAAGAATGCTGACGGCGACCTCGTGATTTATAAAGTTGATACCAATACTCTCTTTGTTAACTCTGAGTGGGCAAACATTGCTGACCAGACCGAAATTGCAACCAATTTGGTCAAAGGTGTCAATGCTTTTGATAATGCAAAAGCCGCTATTGCCAAGGCAAATGAAAATGGTGAAGCTATTATCAACTTCGGTAATGAAGAGTATGTTTGGGCAGAGTCTTTGACCTCTGATGAACACATGGCTGTAATTAATAAAGCAGGTAAATATACCTTGACCGGCGGTAATGGATACTTATTCAATTACGAACTTGAAGTAAATCCGGACAAGGAAGCAGGCGAATATGTATTCAATATTGATAATGCATATTTGACCATGTCTAAACTTACTTTGCGCGACAATGTTACTGCAACTATTTCTGACACTCGTTTGGATCAGCACTATTTCGGAGGAACCGGATATTTGTCAGTATATCGTGATAGTGATTTGATTATTACTGATTCTGTAATCGGATTCAATAAGGAAGCAACAAAAGTTGCAAATCCGGAAGATTTCGATGATCAAGACGATAGCTACAATAGAAAATGGGGATTCACATTTACAGTTTACGGAAATGCAACTATCACAAATTCAGATTTGTATCTCTATGTCGGACAGGCAGTTCAGGCAGGATTTGATGTCTTGGGTGACGGTAATGTTACCTTGAAAGATTCAAATGTTGATATGGCTGTATTGCAGATCGGTACTGCTTATGAAGAAAAGAAACTTTCTTCAACTGCAAGAGAGGCTTTAGAAAAAGGCGAAGTTGTTACTGCAACTGTAACTCTTGACGGCGGTACTTTGGAAAATAATCAGTACAGAGGTGATAGCGTTACCAGAACAGGTATCATTCTTGGTACTGCTGACGGCAAAAACGCTGGTAAGTTGGTAATTAAGAACAATGCAGTTGTTGATGTTACCAATCAGGCTGGTGATGACCGTTATGCCGGTGTAGAAATTAACAATGCAGATAGTTCAATCGAACTTACTAATTCTACATTGAACGCTGGCAAACTTACCAATAACGGTACAATCAATGTTTCAGGCAAGAGCAGTTTGCAGCTCGGTACTGTTTCCGGTGATGGTGTAATTGACATTGCCGCAGGTACAACTTTGGTTGATACCGTAATTACCGCAGGCAAAATCAATCGTAATTCAGGAACGGTTTACTTCGAAGGTGCAAATAAATTGACCGGTAATTTCTCAAACAACCCTGCTGATTGGGATATTGTAATCAATAAGGGTGCAAGTTTGGAAATTGCCCGTAGTTCTTATGTTCTCGGTTATGACCGTGATATTACTATTAATGGTTTGATCAAAGATGCAACCAGTTTGACTGCAGATGATTTGGCAAATACAATTCTCTCTTTCAAATCTAACAGTTCATCCGGTTTCAGCGTCGGCGGAACAGGCACAAATGTAGTTACTGTCAATGATGCTTATGTCGATTTGGCAAGTACAAGCTGGAAAAATTCATATGCAACCCATACTTGGAGTTTCACTAACTCTTATGTTACTGCTGCAAGTTTCGGTAATAATAATGCAGGTGCAAGTGATACTGCTTCATGGACTGTAACATTTGATGACAGTGTACTTGCTGCTAATTATATCAAAACCGGTAAGGGTATGATTTATAACTTTACCAATGGTTCACAGGCAACTGTAGGATCAATGAGAATTGAGGGTGTTTTGAATGTTACAAGCGGCAGTAAAGTTTCAATTACTGCTTACCAGAATAATAAAAACGATGCTGCTGACGAGCATGGTGATATTACAGGAACAGTTGTCGTTGACAATGCGACATTGGATATCAATGGTGCTAAAACCCAGGAAGTTGAGTTGTTCTCAGGCGCAGAACTTACTGTTAAAAATAATGGTAAGTTGAACTTGAATGGACGCGCTCTTGATGTTATGGAAGGTGCTGAATTCAATGTAGAAAATACCACCTTTGAAGCGGAAGAAATTAAGAATGCCGGAACTGTTAAAGTTACCGGTACAAGTTCTTTGGATATCGACAAAGTAACCGGTAATGCGATTGAGTTGGCAGGTACTTTGGTCGATTCAACGGTCGGCGGAGGTGTTACGGCTTCTGCAGAGGCTGGTTTCGCAGGCGAAAACAAAGTTGATAGTGCTTTGTTCTATAATGGTGCAGATATTACCGTTAAAGAGGGTGCTGATGTCGATGTTGCTAATACTCTTGCAACTTACGACGGTGCTTCATTGAAGGTAGAAAAAAATGCTGAAATTGATGCACGATCTATTTATTTCAACGGCGGAAGCATTGAAGTAAGCGGTACATTGAGTGCTAAAAACACAAATGACGGCGGTTTGATTTTGAATGGTGCAGATGATACTCTTACCATTAATAAGGGCGGTGTTTTAGACGTAAACTATGTTGATATTTACAAAACAAGTGGAAATTCAACTGTTGAAGTCTACGGTGATGCAAAAACTTCATTCAAACTCTCTGACGGCAGTGGCAAATTCACATGGAATATCTATGACGGCGGTTCTTTAACTGCTGAAAAATATGGTATTGTTTTGAATAACGCTGAATCAGCAATCAATGTTTACGGTGATGTAACTGCAACTCAAATTTCAAACGCCGGTACAATCAACGTCAATGGCGGTACTTTAGATGTAACTCAATTAACTAACAGTAGTAACAATTTCCATATCAATGGTGGATCAACTGTTACTGTTGATAAATTGGTTAATAATGCTAAGTTGTTTATCAGCGGCGAAAATACTATTAAAGTTGAAGATGCAACTGGTTCAGGTTATGCTATTCGCGTAAATGATGGTGCAATTTTCAATGATTCATATATTAAAGCCGGTGATAATGCCACAACTCGCTTGCTCGGAAGTGCAACATTTAATGGTGGATTCAGTGCGGCATACTTCGAAACTAAACCAGGAGAAGTTAGTGAAGAAGCTGCAGCAGGAGAGTACACAATTACCATTGAAGATGATACTGCAATTAATGCCTCTTATGGTTTTGATTTTAAAGGAAATTATACCATTAGCGGTGGAAAATTAGTCCTTTCCGGCGGTAATGCAAATGGTAAGATTTGGGGATTTGTTTTCCAAAGTGGTAATTTTGATATCAATAGTGATATTGAAGTTGATGGAAATGGAGCTACTGCCCCAATTCACTTTACCAATGCAACTGCAACTGTTCGCTCTGATATTTCTCATGCAAATAGTGGTGGCGAGCCAATTTATATCTCAAATAGTAATGTTACTATGACTGCTGGAAGCACTTGGACTGCTAAAACCGGGGTTCATATTAATGCTAATTCGACTTTAACAATCAATGATGGTTCTATTTATGGCAATGTAAGTGCCAATGAAGACTCTTCTAAATTGATTTTGTCTGAAAAAGCTTTAATTCAAGGCAATATCACCAATAATGGTACAATTGTTATTAATGTAGATGATACAAATCGTAATGCAGTTGCAACTCTTATCGATGCAAATAAGGGTGCAAACTTTGGCAATATTGTAATTGACGAAGCTGACGCAGCGGCAGGTGTCGATTACTACATCGATGAAGAAAATGGTGACTTGGTTGTTTACAACAAGAACCTCGCTTCAACAGTTTATGTCAATAGCGAATACTCTGGCAACTTCGGCGATAAAGTTGCTGACGGCAAATACTACGGTATCAATGCTTTCAGTCAGCTTGGAGATGTAGCTGCAACTGATAATACCAAGAATTTGGTAATTGCAGGCGGCAATTATAATCCTGTTGGTGGCGATTGGGTATCAATGCTTAAAGGCGGTATCAATAATGTTACTACTGAAGGTCAAGTTGTTGTTGAAAAAGGAAACTTATACTTCAACGCAACTACTGCCGGTGAATACTCAATTAGTGGTGATTATGTTACTACTGGATTAGAGGGTTATGATCCATGGCCGACTTGGGCAACAAATGGTATTGTTCGCTTCAATGGAGTTGATGGAACTGTATTTAACATTACAAATGCCGATATCTCTTCATCTGCTGCTATTCAGTTCATGGGTGGCAAGAGTATCATTGCAAAAGATTCTATCTTGTCAGGTAATGCTGAAACTGAATCAAAAATTGCAGTTTACGCTGATGTTGTCAACTATGGTAAGATGAATGTCGTAACTGCTGGAAATTCAGGTACAGGCTTGCTTATCGGTTATGCAAGTTATGCAGATAACGCTAACAAGTTGACTGTTTCAGGTAAAGATGCTTCTGTCAATGTTGCAGTTAATGGCGGCAATGCAGCTAATAAGGATGTTGATATTCACTCATCAGGTAAATTGGTTGTACAAAACGGTGCTTCTTTCACTGCGGCTAATGATGTTAACAATGCCGGTTCAGTTCTTATTGACGGTGCAAACTTCGCAGCAGGCGAGTTGGTCAATAACGGCAGTTTCGCTTTGAGCGGTGTTGTTACTGTCAATACCGTAGCAACAGGCAATGCCCTTGATGCTGCATACGCAACAACCTTGAAAGACTCTAACTTGACTGCTGATGTCAATTTGAATGGTTATGCGGTAATGGATAACTCAAATGTCAAGGGTAACTTGAATGGTGCGGCAAGCTTGGTAATCGTTGGAGACAATACTTTCGGCGGTGCGCTTGACAAGAATATTGCAATCTATGGTGACTATATTAACTCAACTTTGACTGTCGCAAGCAGCGCATTCAACGGTAACTATGTTGACGGAGTCAAGTTGAATCTTGATGTTGATTCATTCGCAGACAGCGTAAATGTAGTAACCAATCTTGCTTGGATCAAGGCGGTTGAAACTTTCAACGTTTCTTACCTCGATGGCGATTATATCTTTACCGACAATATGGGTACTGATGATACCGCTGACGATGTTATTTACAAACTCGTTCAGAATGGTGCAGAAATTACCTTCGATAAAGTTGCTGCAGCTGATACTGCTTTCGAAAAGACTTCATTCGTCGCTACTGGTGACTTCAATGCTCCGAATGTCGAAGTAAAAATGACCGAAGGTCACACTGCGGCTTATGTCGGCTATCAGGCAAGTGTTGAAATCGGAAGTATCACCAAGTCTGAAAACGGCGGTGTCAACTATGTTACCGTCGAACAGCAGGGTGCTTTGAAAGTCAATGGCGATATCGAAGCAGCAGGTGCTTTGGTAAGTGGTTACGGTGCAACATTGAATGTTGAAAATGTCGCAGGTACTGTTTTCAATGACTATATCAATGTCGGCGCAGAAAACAAGGGCGTAACCTTGAAAAATATTGACTTGAAAGACGGTTGGAATACCATGTATGTCGGTTATAATTCTGATGTAAAAGCTGACTCATTGAGCGGACTTGGTTCTCTCTATGTTGATTGGAATTCAGAAATGACTATTGCAGGTAACTACGATGCTGCCGCTTACGGCAACACCATTACCGTAGTTGACCTCGCCAAGTTGACTATCGCAGGCGACATCATCAATGAAGACATCAATGTCGGTACTTCAATCTACACCGGCTGGAATGCAAATGTCGCAGTTAACAATATCAGAGGCTTGAATGTTCTCTCTATCGGCGGCGGCGATGTCAATGGCAATAAGGACGCTGAAGGCAATAGAATTGCTAACTTTACCGTTAATACTATCGACGGTACTGCTTACAATGACTACTACTACTTCGGTTACGGCGCAATTGCTTCTGCGAAAGATATCAACAGCCGCGGCGGTTACGACCAAATCGTTGCTTCTGATTATGTCGATTTGACTTTCGACAAACTCAGCAATGTTGACGTATTTGCAATCGGCAACTTCGCTAAGGCAACTGTTGATTCAATCACAGCAACTGAACTTTACAATAGTTATGTCGGAGTCGGTTATGATTCAGACTTGACCGTCAAAGGCGATGTTGACTTCGCTGCTAACTGGGCAGACTTCATCGTTGCTGATTTGGCAACTGCTAATGTCGCATGTAATATCTACAATGTCGGTCAGATTTATGCCGGATACAAAGCAGTCGTTACTGCAAAAGCAGTTACCGGTACAATCTACAATGACGTTGTAAGTGTCGGCTATGACGCAAGCATGACCGTTGACAGCTTCGCATTCGGCGACGGCTACAACCAAGTTTATGTCACTGACTTAGCAGACTTGACTGTCAATGGCGACATCGACAAGGCAGCTTATATCGGAACCGGCTATCAGACAACTTTGGTTGCAAAAGCAGTTACCGGTACAATCTACGATGATGTTGTAAGTGTCGGTTATGACGCAAGCATGACCGTTGATAGCTTCGCATTCGGCGACGGCTACAACCAAGTTTATGTCACTGACTTGGCAGACTTGACTGTCAATGGCAACATCGACAAGGCAGCTTACATCGGAACCGGCTATCAGACAACTTTGGTTGCAAAAGCAGTTACCGGTACAATCTACAACGACACAGTTGTTGCAGGTTACGATGCAGATATGACTTTTGACAGCATTAACTTGGGTGACGGTTACAACCAGTTCATCGCTTCTGACTTCGCAGAAGTTAAAGTTAACGGTAATGTCGAAAACGCTGATTATATCTATGCAGGCTGGAACTCAGCATTCGAAGTCGCAGGCGATATTAAAGATGTTAACTACATCGCAACTGCCGGCGGCGACAATGATAAGTTCACTGTTAATAATATCATCGGTACTGCTAATAATGACGGTATTGCTCTTGGTAACTACTCAAATACCGTAGTTTCAGGTAATATCGATCTCGGCGACGGTTATGACTACATTACTCTCGGTTACGGCGCAACTTTGGAAATCGACGGAGCATTCAGTATCAAGGGTGTTGAATACATCGGCGGTTACGGTGCTACTATCGAACTTAAAAATGGCGCTACTATCGAAAACTTGGGCAATGTAGCAGGTTTGGAATACACAACTATTGTTGAGTATGTCGATACACAAGTCGGTGCTGACCTTACCGAAACTCTCGGCTACGGCAACACTGAAGACATCTTCAATTTGGTTGTAGGTCAGAAACTTGAAATGAATGACGCAAGACTCGGTACTCAGGTATCTTATGATAACGGTGCAACTTGGGAAGACTTGAGAAGCCCCGCATCTTACTTGTCATTCACAGTCGATCAGGATTGCTTGGTCAAGGTAAGTATGTATGAAAGTACCATCTTCGGTCAGAACGAAGTTGATAAAGTTTCATATAACTATACCGTTGCAAGTATCTAATATTTGCTGAATAACAAAAACTGCCGCAACTTGTAAAAAGTTTGCGGCAGTTTTTTTGCTTTTTTGTTGAAAGAAATTTCCCCAAAAAAGAGAATAATAAATTATTATTTGTGTGTAAAGAGTGGTTTGTATAGAGTTTTCGGATATGTCCGACTTAAAAGAAATTCCATTCAGGAGGGAGATTTTCAAGGTCGGTTGCGATAAGTTTGCTGAAAGAGCCGTACATTGAGGCGGCAACTGACAAAGATTCATCGCTATTGCCACCAATAATGACCATGAACATAGCTTTTGCAAGCAGATTATTAATAAGGGTCATAATTTCTTCGTCATTATTAATCGAGATACAATTGGTGTACTCCCAAACGGCTTCAGCGACCTCACGAAGGACTTTTTCTATGGCAGAAAGTTCCTCATCAGGCTTTTTGACAAAATCGGTCAACCGAAGTTGAAGAAGTTCATTTTGATAAAAACTGTCAATATGTTTCCAGTTTATTCTGGATAAATTATCTTTTTTCAGATAGACATTAACGATTTTTTCTTTCAAATCCGGATCTTGAACCTTCTCTGCCAGCATGGAAAAAAGCATGAGGGTCATTAATAATTCCCAATGACCGTAGTCGAGATAGTGTTTTTCTGCATCAATATAGACAGCACAGAGTCCGATTAGACTTTTCGGCGTTTCGCCCTCTGCCAAAGCAATACGGTCGATTTGGTTAAAAAACAATTGAGAATACTCGTATTTAAAAGGGATTGCCGGTGAATTATCCTTGTGCCACAAAAGATTTGAGTTGATGACAGTATCAAGTTTGTAAATGCCGCTTGAATAATTTTCCATAGGTTCTACCCCCCCCAGATTTAAAAAAGACAAAAAAATGGCGAGAGAGACGGGACTTGAACCCGCAACATCCACCGTGACAGGGTGGTACTCTAACCAATTGAGCTACTCCCCCGCATAATTATTATTACGCAGTTTCAACAATTGATTATTCTCTGAACTAAAAATGGCGAGAGAGACGGGACTTGAACCCGCAACATCCACCGTGACAGGGTGGTACTCTAACCAATTGAGCTACTCCCCCACTTTCACATCAGGAGAATCATCTCTTGTTGTCTTATAATATAATCACTTTTTTTGAAAATGCAAATAAAAAAATAAAAAAAAATGAAAATCTGTCAGAATATTAAAGAAAAGTTGCAAAAAATACGAAAAAAGATTGTAAATTTCTGAAAATATGTTATCTTATTGTAGAAACAAAAATAATTGATTAGATTCGGGAAACTAAACAGGCGGATTTTCTAAAATTAAGGAGAAGCGCAGAAAATTCAGCAGTTTCCCATTATGAAAAGTTATGGAAACGAAAAATTACAACAGGGAAATGAATGAAGATCGTAAAATTGATTCGCCAGAAAATGTGAAAATGCGAATAGATTATGATTATGAAGATTCTTTTTATAGTTATCTGCGTGATTTGAGGAATATGGCAAGTACAGATCCGGAAGATAACGATGGGTTGATATATGATATTGCCGAGGCGTCATTCTCACTTCAGCAATCGTTGGCGCAATTCGCTCCGGTTATCAATGAAATTCTGCAATATTCTGAAGAAATTATTCGCAATGAATCAGTCATAGATGATTATTTTTTCGGGTCAAGCGTACTTGCTTTGAATTGCAGTGAGCCGATTACAGAGTTTTTTCCGCAGTGGAGGAAGGAGTTGCGGCAGGCATTTCTCGCTCTGAATAAAGCTTTTAACGGAACTGAAAGCGGCGGCAAAAAAGCTCGTGAAAAGATGGTGAAAATTGCCGGTAGATTAAAAATGCCGGCAGTGGTTTTAGAGAATTTATATCGATTGGTTTTAAATTATCTTTTTATGTGGAGTAATTCTCCGATCAATTACGAAGTGAATTTGACCAAAGACGGCGTTTTCCCTGAATATTCTGCTGAACAATTAAAGTTTTTGGAAGACAAGTTCCTTTTGAGAAAAGGTGAAATTTGCGAAAAAGTCAAACAAATTTATTACGCCAGGGAAAAGTTGATAACTTATAAGCATGCGTTTTTGGAAACTCAATTGCGCTTGGTGATTACGCTGGCGAAGAAGTTTAAAAATTCCGGTTTGGCATTCAATGATGTGGTGCAGGAGGGGAATTTGGGCTTGATGAAGGCAATCGATAAGTTTGATGCACTTTTGGGGCATAAATTCAGTACCTATGCGGTCTGGTGGATCAAGCACAATATTATTCGCGGCGTAGCGGCACAATCAAGAATAATTCGTATCCCGAATCACATGTTTAATTTGATAAGCAGAATCAATCGGGCAGAGCAGAAACTTTTGCAGGACTTGGGCAGAGAACCTGAATCAAGCGAAATTGCCGATATGCTCGAATTGAGTGTGGCAAAGGTCAATGCGGTTCGTCGTATGGCTCGGCAGGCGATTTCATTGCAATCTCCGATGACTCACGGCGATGAGGAGTCGGGGAAATTCGAGGAGATTTTGGAAGACGAGAATAAATTCATCCCCGGCGAGGAAGAAGATATCGAGCGTAATTATGCGAAATTGTATGAGTTGCTCAAATTGCTTACCGAGCGTGAACAGCAGATAATTATTTTGCGCTTCGGACTTTTCGGCAACAAGGCGACTCCATTGAGAGAAATCAGCGAGAAATTCGGACTTACCCGTGAGCGTATTCGGCAGTTGGAGATGAAAATTATCGGTAAACTCCGTTCGCCGAAAGCGATGAAGTATTTGTCTGATTACAATAAATTTTAGAGGTAATACATAATGAATAAAAATCTTGATTTTATTTTCAGTCGGCGCAGTATTCGTAAATTTCAGGCGCGCCAAGTAGAGAAAGCTGTTGTGCTGGATATTCTGGAAGCGGCAGCGGCTGTGCCGTCGGCAATGTGTCGTGACCCATGGAGATTTCTGGTGATTGAAAACAGAGAAACATTGCTTAAATTAAGTGAAATTATGCCGAATGGTAAGTTTATGGTTGATGCACCGATGATGATTATGGTTTTGGGCGATATCAAAGAAGCCCATATTGAGAGTGAATCATATATGCTTCAAGACTGTTCCGCAAGTATCCAGAATATACTTTTGGCGATTAATGCTTTGGGATTGGGTGCGTGCTGGTGTGGTATCCATCCGAGAGAAGAACGCATTGAGGGAGTTAAAGACCTTTTTAGCTTGCCTGAAAATATTATCCCGGTCGGAGGAATCGTTTTGGGCTATCCCGCAGAAAAAAAAGAACCGAGAAGCCGTTTCAATCCCGACAAAGTTCATTACGAAAAGTGGTAAAAATTTAAAAAATATTGTTTTAATTACTTGCTTTTTGCGGAAATGATATTATATTTAAGAGATATAAGATTTTCAGGATTTGCGAGTGTAGCAAAACGGTTATGCCCCGGCTTCCCAAGCCGGTCACGAGGGTTCGACTCCCTTCACTCGCTCCAATTTTTTACAAAACAATTTAGGAGCAGTTCAGGTTAAATCAATGTTAAAATATTTTTCAATAATTTTTTCAATTCTGTTCTGTTTTTTGTGTTGCGCTGAAACGGCAGCTCCGCTATTTGCCAAGCACCGCCATTTGGAAAAAATTACCGACTATGGAAAATTGACGGTTATTAAAAAAGATGGTGCAACTTCGCCTAACCGTAATAGAAACAGTGCCGATGCGGTCGCCGATAACGGCTTATTGATAAGTTATCAGGCAAGTCGTGCGGATAACTCTATGATTCCGATTGTGAATTTGCAAGATGCGGTTTTGTCAGAAGATAAAAGTTTGCTGGTGCTTCTGGAGAGTGTTTTGAATGAAGACAGCAATAAATTTCTGAATCGCATAGTGTTTTTTGACATTGCAAAAGGCAAAATAGTTAATGGGTTTGAATTCAAAGACGAAAATAGAGAGTTTGAGAGTGCCGCACTCTCTAATGACAATATTTTGATTATTGAGGAATTCCAAGGTGATGTGAAAAAGCGTTTTTTGCGTTTCTATCCACTTGCGGCGAAGAAGTTTACTGTATCGGCGAGTTTAGCTTATGAATTATCGGCAGGGGTGAGTGATTTTGCCTGTGTGAATGAGTTTGTTTTTGTGAAACTTGAAAACCATGAACTCTTGTTGTTCCACAAAGGCAAGTTGTTATCTCGTTTCCATTGCCGTGCAGCGGGGGGAAAAATTCTCATTTCGCCTGATTCTTCGCTGATAAATATCACTCAAAGTTTTTCTGAAATTCTGAAAGTTGCAAGCAACAAGCAGCTTTATTCAATCAATTTCTATAATTTGGGTACTGCATTGGAACTCGATTTTGCTGTGCCGATTAAACAGGATTTGAGTGAAGTTCTGGTCGGGTCGGATAAATCAATTAAAAAACTTGTCAATTTTGGGAGTCTACTTGATACGGAATATTCAACTTCAAACAACATTATTCAGTACAACTTTAAGCAGAACATCCTTTTGACATTGTCTCCGAAAAAGGAGGAAATTCAGTTGTATTTGCCGGAAGGTGATTTCAAAGAATTAAATTATAATACTTTGCGGCCGAGAAGCCAGACTTTGATAGATGAATTGTTTTTTATCGGTGATAATAATGAAAATATCTTGATTTTGTGTGAATCGGGAGAACTTTTCGTATTAGCAAAGGAACGCAAAAAATATAATAAAATTTTACTTTGTAAGTTTTAGGGGGGAATATAGATGTCAGAGTTGATTGCAAATGGAGTTTTTGAATCAATTATGTTGATTTGTTTCGGAGCAAGTTGGCCGATGGCGATAATAAAAACTATTAAAGCCAAAAATCCAGTCAGTAAAAGTTTTGTCTTTTTGTGGTTGGTGATTATCGGTTATATCGCAGGAGCGATTAATCGCGGATACGGCAAAAATATTGATTATGTTTTTTATCTTTACATTCTTAATTGTACTATGGTAACAATTGATATGATTCTTTCTTACTATTATTTGTGGCAGATAAAAAAGAGTTCAAGGGAGGCTGAAAATGGCTGATTTGGAACATATTGCAATTATTATGGACGGTAACGGCAGATGGGCAAAAAAGCGGAACCTGCCCCGAACCGAAGGCCACGCCGAGGGAGCAAAAAGAGTCGGAGATGTGATTAGTTGGGCTAAAAAATATGGTATCAAATATTTAACTCTCTACGCATTCAGCACCGAAAATTGGAAACGCCCGAAAGAAGAAGTCAATGCACTCATGGCATTGTTAAAGAAATTTTTGGCAAAGTACTTGAAAGATTTCAAAAAAAATGATATCCGCTTGAAAATTTCCGGCAGATTGCAAGACCTTTCACTTGAATTGCAGCAGCAAATCAAGTCGGCAATTGCAGAAACTGCAGATAATAAGAGTGGAACTTTGGTCATTGCGCTTAATTATGGCGGTCGTGCCGAACTCACCGATAGCGTGAAAAAGATTGTTGAAAAAGTACAGAATAATGAGTTGCTTCCTGACGATATTACCGAAGATGTCGTCAGTGCAAACTTGTATAATCCTGATGTGCCTGATCCGGAATTATTGATTCGCACCAGTGGTGAATTGAGAATAAGTAACTTTCTCCTGTGGGAGCTTGCTTATACGGAATTTTTTATTACCGATGTGTTGTGGCCGGATTTCAGCGAAGAGGTTTTTGTGGAGGCGATAGAGTCATTTAAAAATCGCAACCGCCGCAAAGGAGGCTTGTGATGTTTTCTGCTTTTAAAAATAATCAAAAGGTGCGTATCCGCCCGAATCAAGGCGGAAATTTACATAATCCGCAGAAGTTGCCGGAGAATTTGGTCAATCAGGTTGATGCAACGCAGATGTTCGGGTATGCAACCAGATTGATTTTGATAACAGTTTTTCTGATAGCGACGGGTTTTCTGGTGCTGTATTCTGCCTCATTCGGGATTGCCGGGATGAAGTATTTCCGGAATCAGTTGGTCTGGGCAATTATCGGAGTTTTTGGTTCGATTTTTGTTTATTATGTTGGTTATCAAAAACTTGCGAAAATAAGTCATTATATTTTGCTGGTAGTTTTTTTATTGCTTATGGCGGCGATATTCGGGCCGGAAATTAATGGTGCTCACAGGTGGATTCGCATATCGATTCCGGGGATGACTTTGAGTTTGCAGCCGTCGGAATTAACCAAAATCGGTTTGGCACTTTTTTTAGCGGAATATTGTGCCTCAAACTATCGTAATTTTCCGAAATTCCGTTCTAAATACGGCATTTGGATTCCATGTATTGTTACCGGATTAGTTTTAACAGTAATTTTGCTTGGCAAAGACTTGGGGACGACGATTCTGGTTGGATTTATGGCATCGACAATACTCTTTGTTGCCGGTTTAAAATTGCGTTATGTTGCGTTGGCATTTATGCTTGGAATATCATTGTTTGCGCTGATTATTGCGGTAGACCCGGTTCGCGCGCAGCGAGTACTCGACTTCCGCAATCCCGAACAGAATGCCGAAACAACGGGCTATCAATTGAGTGTTTCTAAAATAGCTTTGGGAGCAGGCGGTCTTACCGGGCAGGGGTATATGTGTAGTAGAATGAAGGTCAAATATCTGC
>JAZRSP010000190.1:0-4045 GCA_045651565.1 Victivallaceae bacterium
TGTGGTTCTGCCCAATTTTACGGTCAAAAGCGGGAAAAGTTTTGCAACACTCAACACCTATCGGGGAACAAATCATTGGCGTGATTACTTTGACCAGTTTCTGCTGGCGTTAGAACCGTGTCTGGTCAACGGCTGCAATGCGGATGAAACACTTTATAAACTCGTCCACGAGCGCAACGGATATGCTTTTGAAAATTACAAGAATCAGGAAGGTTTCACCCGTATGATAAAAGCGTTGCTGCTGGATGATTATCTTGATACTGATGGTCACGCAAAAAATCTGTTTGCCGATGCCAGCGGCAAAGTCCGTTTTCATTGGGAAAAGCCGCAGCCTCCCCGTGAGCTTTATCTGCAAGGCGTAACAAATTACCTTGACCACGCCGAAAAAATCATCTCCGACCGTGCTGACCGCATGATCAAAATGCTCAAAGAATTTTGCTGAAAAACAGTCGGGCGGGAAACTTTCGCAAAAGTCACTCCCGCCCGGTAATATTATCTTGCATCTGTTTATTTACCGCCAAACTATCTCTTCCCAGTTGGAGATTTCAGTTTGCAAAAATGTCCACAATTCAGAATCAGCATTATAAATTTGTTCTTTTAACGACTCTTCATCAGAAATTCTGTTCCCTGTTACTTCTGCAAACGATTTATACAAAAATTCCTGTTTGGGAGATCCATGATAAAAAGATTTTGATCTGAGTGGTTCATAACCTTTTTTTTGCAGTTCAGCTATTTTATCAAAATCTTCTTCAGATATTTTTTTATCTTCCAACTGATAATAGCATCTCAGTGTAATATCAAAATAAGGGAACGCCTTATTCGTCAACTCTTTCGGGGCATCAGGATCTTTAGGATAATTTTTTCCGCCTGTAATGGAATAACAATCAAGCCAGATAGATAGTGCCATGAGGCCACCGCAAAAATCTACTTTCGGATATTTTTTTTGCCGCAGGACAATACTGCGATGACCTAAATGTTTGCTTTGATGACAAATTTCTTCACCAGCAATATTTTTTATTTTTTCAATCAAAACATCTCTGTAATTTTCTGTTATTTTTTGCGACATATTATCTTGCAAAAGGAAATATTCTGAATTGAACAATTCTTTAGCCTGCCTAAAAATCTTGCCTTCCTTGCCTTCCATTGCGTAGTCTGCTACGAGCTTTACAATCTTATGCCAATATAAATTAATTATTCGTATTTCTGAATCTTTGCATGATTTTTTGACGGTACTAACTTGATTGTTGTCATCCATGTTAAACACAGTCAATGTTGCCAATGTGCCGTTGGGAGGCAAATCTTGGATGTAGCGCTCCAGTTGCGAAGAAGTATCTTCTGTTGCGGCAGAAAAATTGGCATAGAGTTTATTTTCCACAATGCAAAGCAATTCTTCGTTTAACAAGAATGCTATGTCGTAAATATTCTGATCCTTGTGATACTCCGACTTTACCTCCAGTGAATCATAATCAACTCCGAGCTCATTCAAAAAATCTTTGCGGAAAGATTTATTTTCACTTAAGAGTTTATATAAGATTTTTGTTGTAAAAGGTTCAGGTTGAAACAATGATTCTGCAGCAAAGGCGATAGTTGAATCTATATCCGGAACCAGCTTTTCTTTTTTCTGTTTGACATCTTTTTGCCATTTCATTATGTCAGTATCAAGACCTCGACCATTGTAATGTTCGCACCGGAATTTCCATAAGTTCAGCAGAGTATCAATTTTCATAGAATCTCCTATAAATTGATTGATAAAGTCATCCGCCCATTGATGGTCTTTGACATCGCAGATCCATTCCTGCGGAATGGCTTCGTAACCGTAATACGCTCCCGCGACTTGTCCGTAAACGGCGGCGATAGAGTCGGAATCCCCGCCAAGGTTGACTGATGCCAGCATTCCATCCTTGAAATTATCGGTGCTGCAAAATGCCCACAATGCCGCATCAACGGTATCTTTTGACCAGCCGGAATTGGGAACATCGGCACGGTCAGTGTATGAGGTGCTTATCTTGCTTTTTTCTCCTGATAAAGCCGCTTCAAGGGCTTCGTTCAAACGCTTCATCTGTTTGCGGACAAAATCAGAATTGTGAGTCAAATCATTGATCTTGCGGCAGATATTTTCACCTTTGCCGCAGCTTTCCAGAATAAACGCCGGAGCGTATCGCATCAATGAACCGTTACCCTGACTATCTTCTTCCCCATTGACCAGAGAACCGTTTTTGATATTTTCTATGGCATTATCGGTTGCACCGCCGATGTCAAATGCCCAGCCGGGAACGCTGGAAAGAAAACCGTCATCGTACCAGCGGATAAAGTTATTGGCAATATCGTTCAAGTCAAAGTGTTTCTGCCGGATGAAACTCTCCATGATGCAAAAAGCCATTGAGGAATCATCCGTCCAATAACCTTTGGGCAGATCACGACCGTAAATGCTGACAGCCGGTTCCATTTTGCTTATATACGGGTGGTCATCCTTTCCGGTAAACTGGATCGGTGAGCCGAGGCAATCACCAACAACCAGCCCCCAGAGCATACCTTTGTATTTGTTTATCAAACTGTTATTCATATTTTCCCTGCATTGACAAACACCATATTTCAAACATAATATACAACAACAACGTTTCAATTCAAGTTTTGTAAATATCTGAAACGCAAAAAAGGCGGCAGGATTTCTCCTACCGCCACTGTCTGCTACTTATCTTATTCTGTTACAATCCCGATTTGCTTTAACTGCTCAAACAACCATTTTCATCACTTAATGAACCCAAGTACTGAAACAGAAAAAGCCCCCGGTAAAGGGGGCAACGCAAGATATTCAGCAATACAGTACAATAGAAGTTGAGCTAAAGATTTTTCATGCTTCAACAGCAATTACGGCAAATTTTCCACAGAGATAAATACACTCAATATTTTTGAAACCGCTTTTTTTCAGCATCGCAATTTCTTCGTTAACAGAACATTCCCGGTCAAGTTTCTGACGTTCCTGCCAGCGGGTGAGTTCAGCTTCTGAAAGTCCGCTGCGATAGAGATTGTTCCGCCAATACTGATTTGTAATATTGTCCATCACTGAAGAATCACAGCAGAACTGATCGTAATTGATAAACCATCCGCCGGGAGTGATTTTCTCTTTGAGCCGGCTGAACAACTCCTGTTTCTGCTCATTTTCCAAGTGGTGGATAGACAATGCAGAAACTACCAAATCAAAATTACCTGCTGGCAGTTCTTTTGTGTAATCCATTACGGAATAATCAATGTTATGAACATCCTCAAATCTTTTTCTTGCGACTTTAAGCATATCTTCAGCCATATCTGCAAGGATATACTCTGCATTGGGGAAATGATGGAAATAATACATAGCCAGCAAGCCGGTTCCGCTGCCCAAATCAAGAATACGGCAGGGAGTCCCAATAAACGATGATGCAAATGCCGTTGTTTTTTTGTAATAATCATCAAAACAGGGAATAAATTTTCTGCGCCCAGAATCGTATTCTTCTGCAATGAGATTAAATTGTTCTTCTATGTTTAATTTTTCTTTCATAAATACACCTCTCGCTTATAATATACCATTTTTTCAATCATAATACAATTGGAAAAACACAAAAAGCGGCAGGATTTTTCCTACCGCTACTGTCTGCTGCTTATTTTATTCTGTTACAATCCCGACTTGCTTTAACTGCTCATCCCAGCGGTCAGGAAGTTTATAAAGTTTTGCGAGGCTGATGTTGGGCGGCAATGTACCGCGTATTGCTCTGTGGATTATTTCCGGAGCAAGCATTGACAGGCGAATCGTCCGTCCAACGTAAGATTCGTTGACATTCATAATTTTTGCCAATTCACGGATATTGGTAATCTTTCCATTGTCAATCATTTCCTGCCAGTAAAACCCGCGAGCGATATTGAGAACAATAGGATCTTCATCAGCTTTGAACTTTTTTTCATCGGTAATAATTCGCTTTCTTCCGGCACTTTCCCGAAGAATAATCGGAATGGAAACAAGAACGTTTCCGTTTGCAAGAACCTTAACATCCGGCATTACAAAATTCTCCTA
>JAZRSP010000191.1:0-2839 GCA_045651565.1 Victivallaceae bacterium
AACACAGCATAAAAGATGTGGCAAGAGTAATTGAAGAAGATTTGAAAAAGCGTGCTGAATCAGGAAAAGGGAAAAGTACAGAAAAATCAACATTGCCGAGAACTATTACAATAATTGCCCATGCGGTCAGCGAAAACAATAAGCGCAAACTTGTTTATGAAATCGTAAGTGATACTGGCAGAAAAGGAATCACTTTGAAAGACGGCTTTGAAACCGCACAGGCGGCGGCAGAATTTTTTAAATCCGAAGAGGGTAAAGCGGAACTTGAAAAACGCTGGGCAGAGTTTAAGGATATCAAACATTACAATCCGCAGGAATCCCCCCGACAGGGAAAAGATTACCGTAACGGCAGAAACATCACAGCTCAAGAGCTTGCTGAAACCTTTGGTTTTCGTGGCGTAGAGTTTGGCAACTGGGCAGGCCAGAACAACCGACAGAAACGCTTGAATGAAACCTATGATGCTTTAATGGATATGGCGGCAATACTTGACATATCTCCAAGAGCCGTAGGTTTAGGCGGTAAACTGGGAATGGCTTTCGGCTCAAGGGGAAGCGGTTGGGCAAATGCACACTTTGAATCAGATGCATTTGTTATCAACATCACCAAAACAAGAGGGGCTGGCTCTCTTGCTCATGAGTGGCTTCATGCACTGGATAATTACTTCGCCCGTCAATCAGAATCGCAACACGGCATGGCAACCGATATGCACGAGCTGAATCTGAAGAATATGCGTGATGAACTCAAAGAAAAATGGATGGGATTACGCAGAACTCTTGAAATGAGTGCAATGAAACGCAGAAGCAACAAGCACAGCGATTATTGGAGCCGTATTTGGGAAGTTGCTGCCAGAGCGTTTTCCCGATACATTCAGGATAAAGCCATTGCAAACAATATGTCAAATGACTATCTGGTGAGTTTGTTCCCCGAAGAGTTGTTGGCAGATATTCAAAAAGAAACCACGCCTTACGCTTTGACAGAGGATATGGAAACGATCACTCCCGCCTTTGATGCGTTCTTTGAAACCTTGCAGGAAAAAGTCGATGGATCAGGCAACACGGCGCTGTTTTCTAAGCCGGGTGATTTGCAGACGGAGCAGTATGCTGTTGAAAACAAATTGCCGGATGTTCCAGATGGTATTGATTTGAAATCTGCATCGCAAGTCAGAGAATACTTGATCAAAATGTTTAACGGAAAACAATTCCGCATAAAAAGCAATGGAAGACTTGCAGCTATTGATAAAAACGGCATCAGGGATGCCACAAAAAAACGGGGCTTAAGTCGACAGTCTCTTTTTGATGCTCAAAATATAGTAGAAAATTCCTATCAAGTTGGATACAGATATGCGGACATCAGACATTTGAAAGAAAATACAAAAATCAATGGGCAGTTTATCTATGTAGCTCTGATAGATGTTGAGATCAACAATGGAGGGAACAAGGAAATCAAGCCCTTTGCTGCAACTATCAAATTGGATGATTTCGCAACCGACAAACACGCGATACTTAAGGATATTGCGGTAAAAGAAATGACACCTGCTGTGCGTGGGACTACTGGCAAAAATAATATTGCTAACCCACCAGTCCAGGTGCCTGATATTACTATACGACAACTTGTTGATTTTGTCAAGCAAGGTTTTGCAAATGATCCACTTTTTACCGAAAATGTTCTTGAGAATTTTGCGGAACGACTTGATCAGGCATACCTTTCCGCCGTAAACCGTGGCAATATGGAAACTGCTCAAAAGATGGTTGAGAACGCCGCCAAACGAGCTGGATATATAACAATTGCGTACCATGGAACAAATGCAGAATTTTATGTGTTTGACAAAGGTAAATTCGGCTTATTTGACAATGGCTCAAAGTTCCGCATTGCTGGTGTCGATAAAAACGGAAAACTCATTATACACACTATCAAAGATGAGGGATTTTTCTTCTCTGCTCAAGAAGCAGTGGCGAATGACCATGCAGAAGGAGCAGTAGAACTTGCCGGCGGTTCGCCTCGTACAATCGCTGCATACCTCAAAGCTAAAAAACCTCTGATTATCGAAATGGATGAGTTTTATGCAGACAAAAAAGGATATGATACTCAAGACTGGTATGACAAGAACACGGCTGAAATACTTGATGAATTTCACAAAGGGGATTATGATAGCATTTGGGTAAAAAATCCTGTCCGACCGACAAAAGACAACTTGTATATTGTTTTTGAATCCAAACAAATCAAATCCGCAGACCCTGTTACCTATGATGACAACGGCAACATCATCCCGTTGTCAGAGCGTTTCAATCCTGAAAAGAACGACATCCGCTTTTCTCTGACCACCGACCTCGGCGATACCTCGTTATCTCCGATGGACTACCGCAGGAGCATAGACCCGCTGTTTGACTTTGTTATGGAGTATACCGACAGCGGCATTGTGAATCCAGGTATGGAACATCAGGGCGAAGATTTCACAGGATCATATATCAGTGCTGAATACAAGGCGTATTCCGAAAAGAGACCGCAGGGCAAAAAAGAGAGCGACAAACAGTACCAGCACTATTTCTTTGTCATAAAATAAAGGCGCACCCAAAGTTTTTGAGTGCGCGTTACATTGGGAGAAAATTGTGTCAATCAAAAATATTGACAATTTTTTTTATTACTTTTTTACCTGACTCATGCGTGGAATCGAGGATCTTGCCGCTGCCATCGACAATGGCACTGCCGCCATCGACCAGAATATTGCCCGCTTTTCCTGCTCCATTCCAGAGAACCTGTCCTGCGGATTTGAATAATTTTACTCCTGATTCAGCGGCATTGGTGAAAAAGTTCAATGCCAGCTGATCGGCATTGGTTACA
>JAZRSP010000192.1:0-17762 GCA_045651565.1 Victivallaceae bacterium
TAGGGTCAACCGGGATGATGACTTTTCGGACTTTACCACCATTGTATTTAAGATACATAGTATAATAGTCGGGATCTTTGACATCGATAGCGACGATTTCGAATTCGGAGAAGTCGCGAATAGTTTTCATAATGAGGTGCATAGCGAATTCGAGGGCGGGAGTTTTTTCATTACTTTTGAGGACGACTTTGGAGTTTACTCCGATGATAGTCGGGAGGTTGCCTTTTACCGGCATAGCCCGCAGTTTGGGTATAGCGATGGTTTCGCTGTCGATATAGAAGTGCTTGTTGTTGCTTATCTGGGCACGGGGTACTCGTTCAATTAGGATAAATTGAATTGTATCGGGGACGGTTCTTTTTACCTCGCATTTTTCGATGCCGGGGAGTTTAAGTGCCTGGTTGCGAAGATATTGCAAATCCAGATTCCAGATATTGTCTGAATTGAGTTTAAGTTTTGCCTGTGCAATCAGATAGTTGCTTCTATTGTTCCAATAGCCGTTGCTGTCCACGATGACTTTGGTCAAAGTGAAGCGCGGATTATGTGAAAAAATCTGGCGATAGAGAAAAATTGAGCAGAAACAGAGCAGTACAATCAGTACAATTGCGGTACAAGCGACAATTGCGACTTTTGTTTTTAAACTGATATTGTTATCAGTGCTGTTTGTTTTTGTTTGGTTGTCAGTTTTTTTGCGGTTTGCCATTTTTTAAAAAATCTCCATAAAAAAATTAATTATAACAATATAACACAAAAACAACGATTTCGCAATTATTTTTTGATTTTTTTTTGAAAAATTTAAAAAATGTAGTAAATTAATAGGGTAATTTTTTTTATTTATACCAAAAGAGGTTTTTTTTATGGATGTTAAAACGATAGCAATATTATTTGCGACGGCAGTTTTGCTGCCGACAGTCGGCGGAATATTTTCGGCGATGCTGAATCGTAACGGCAGGGCGAAATTTTTCGGGTTTTTGTCAATAGTCAGCGGATTTATCGGAATTTATCTGAGTTTCATGGCAGGCAAGGCGGATTTGACTTACAAGGCATTGCATTTCAAGTTTGAAGATGTCAACTGCTTTTTTCTGGGGTTGAATGCACTTGGGATTATCGTTTTCGCTATCTATAATATGGGACTTGCCAAAGTAAAAAGGGCAGTTGAGCAGCAGTATCGCAGTTACTATGTAGTTTTGGGACTTTTTGTTTCATCGCTTCTGCTGATTCCGACAATGCCGATAGCTGAATCGTTGTTGGGCGGCTTTTTGTTTTTGATTGCTTGGGAGATCATGTCTTTGTCATCATTTATATTGATGATTTTTAACGAAAAAGAGGTGAGATTGAGCGAAAAAGCTTTGATTTACTTTATCGCAATGCATTTGTCGGCAGTATTTTTGATGTTGGGAATTTTCGCTTCTGCATCTAATTATAATTTCGCGCTGATCGCCTTTATTGTCGGTTTCGGAATTAAACTTGGACTTTTCCCCGGACACTTTTATATGGCGGACGGTTATGACGCTCTGCCGGGAGCAAGTGCGCCATTGACCGCAGGGGTGATGATCAATATGGGTGTGTACGGGTTATTTCAGAGTTGCCTGCAATTCAATAATTCCGGCAGAATGTGCGGTTATATTTTGATAATCGTCGGACTTATTAGTGCGATTTACGGTGTGATTTGGGCATTGAGTCAGCGAAAAATGAAAAAAGTTCTGGCTTCAAGCAGTATGGAAAATATGGGAATTATCGCAGTCGCAATCGGAATCGTTATGCTTCCTGAAAGCCAAAACAATAAAGAGGTTGTGATGTATGCACTTTTCGGTTGTTTTATCCACCTTTTCAATCATTCACTGCTCAAAGGTTTGCTTTTCTATACCACCGATATTGTAAAAAATACCGTCGGCGAAACCAACTTGAATAAACTTGGCGGAGTTGCCAAACTGCTTCCCAAAACTATGAAAAATATGCTTGTCGGTTCAATGGGACTTTCGGCAGTGCCGACGGTATGCGGATTTATCGGGAAATTTTTCATTTATTATTCAGCATTACTGCTTTTTATCAACAAAGAGTTTCCGCTCTCTGTGCAGATTATGGGAATGATCATTTTTGTGGTACTGGGTATGGTCGGAGCTTTGAGCTTATTCGTGTTTGTGAAATTCTTCGCAATGACCTTCCTCGGTGCGGAACGAAGCGAGTTTAATGAAGTTGATGCTTCTGCAGAAAATTTCCATACGGTTTTTGCTTGCCGTCTGCTTGCAATGATTTGTGTGATTTTCGGGGGATTGCCGATTCTCTACTGCAAATGCCTCCCCGGTTTGAGCATCAGTTCAAATGAAGAACTGAAAGAAATCGGCAAAATTTTGACTGATTTGTCAATTTTGAGTATTATTGCTATCGGAGTTATTTTCATTATCTGGCTGCTCCGTAAAATTCTTTTGCGTAAGCGGAGTGTCGAAAATAATGAAAGCACTTGGGGGTGCGGATATGAGAAGTTTAATCCCAAATTGGAGTATAATGGCGATTCATTGAGTTTGTCGTTGCTCTGGCTGCTGGACAAAATTTTTATCCGTAAAGAAAAGGGAATTGATATAAAAGAACTCTATCCCGAATCGTTTGACCACGATTATGCCACCAAAGAGGTTATTCGTGACGGAGTTTTGGCAAAAGTTTGCAGTTATCTGTTTCACAAGTTGGAGTTGCTGCAAGTTATCCAGTCAGGGGTAATGCAGAGATATTTGTGGATAAGCGTACTTTTCTTCGTAGTGGTTTTAATTTATGCAATTTTGAGTTAGGTTAGGGGGGAATAGAGAGATGTTGATGTATATTTCAAGTGTAGTTTTGAATATCCTACTGATGGTTTTCATGCCGTTACTGATGGTGGGAGTAATTAAAAAGGTTAAAGCGTTTTTCGCCCGTCGCAAAGGCCCGTCGGTTTTTCAGGTGTTCTATGATATTCGCCGACTTTTCCTCAAAGGCGAAGTTATCAGCAGTTTTGTTAAAATGAATTACGCAAGTGCTTTTGCGCTCGGTTCATTAGTGGCATCAGGATTACTCGTTCCGCAAATTACTGGCAAAGCGGTTTTCGGAGATTTCCGTTTGGATTTTCTGATGTTTGTCTATCTTTTCGGACTTTCAAGATTTTTCAGTGCGGTTAATGCTTTGCAGATGGCGAGCAGTTTTGAGGGAATGGGCAGCAGTAGAGAGTTGGTTTTTTCCATTACCGGAGAATTGACTTTGATGCTTTGTTTGGTTTCGTTGGCATTTTTCGGAACAAGTTGTACTTTTTCCGGGATTTTTCAGGCGTTTAATGTGCCGAGTATCGATAATTTGTCAGTCGGAGTTCTGGCATGTGTGATTTTGTTTGTGATAATGCTTCTGGAAGGTTGCAGAGTGCCGATCGATGATCCCGCAACTCACTTGGAATTGACCATGATTCACGAAGTGATGATTTTGGATAATTCCGGTGTGTCGCTGGCTTACTTTATGTATTCAGGGATGTTGAAAATTTATCTTTTCAGCTCTATAATTGCTTCAATTATCCTCGCCGAGTTTGCCCACTTGTCCTGTTGGATATATGGCGGACTTTTCTTGGGTATATTGTTTCTTTTGAGTATAGTTATCGGAGTGATTGAGTCGCTGATTGCCAGATTGCGTATGGTGCATGTACAGCAGTATATTCTTTTCGCGGCAGGCTTGGCGGTGATATTGCTTATCAGTGTTATTTTTGTAAGAATTTAAATAAGGAAGTGTGACCGAATGAAAATAGAAATTTTGCTTTCGTTGCTCTTGTTGTTGACTATGTTGAGAATTTCAGTAAGTTCCCGGCTTGAAGTTTATTTGAAAATGCTCTCACTGCAAGGGTTGATTTTGTGCGTATTGAGTTTGATGATTGTGGAACACGGTTCGACTTTTACAATGGTTGTGGCGGTTATCGAAACGCTGGTTTTGAAGGCGATATTTGTGCCGTATTACCTCAAAAAGGTCATTGTACAGCACAATGTAAAGCGTGAGGCTGAACCATATTTGCCGAACTTATTGTCACTTTTGATAGTTATCGGTTGTATTATTATCGGTATGATTGGAGCATTTCACTTGCAGAAAGCGATTCAAGAAATCAAAATGCTGATTTTTGGGGTCGGGATTACGTTGATTCTCTGCGGAATGTTCATTATTTTGAGCCGCAAAAAGTTGATTACCCATGTTATGGGATTCTGTATTATGGAAAACGGAATTTTTCTTCTGACTTTGGGAATTGCCCATGAACTTCCGCTTATGGTTAGTTTGGGTGTGGCACTTGATGCCTTTATCTGGGTGCTGCTTTCCGGAATTCTGGTCAGACTTATCCGTATTGAATTTAAAGATAGCAGCATTGAGCAATTGAAAGATTTGAGGTACTGATCATGGATTTATACTTAATTACAGTAATCATTTTTGCATTATTTGCTTTTATAACTCGCAAAAGCATTTTTGGAGCGGCGGTATTTTTGTTTTTCGCCGTATATCATATTTTTGCGGTTTGGAATTTGCGTTTTTTCAGTGATTTGTCAATTTTCGCTAATGGCTGGGCGCTTCCGATTAATTCGACAATCGCCGGCGAGCGATGGCTTATTCTGATGGTCGAAGCCGTAGTGGTGCTTATGGTGGCACTCTATAACCTGAACTTCGTCCAGAGAGAGGAAGAACTTCACTATGAGGAAAAACAGAACTTCTATCACGCATCAATTATCGGTTTTGTCGGTGCGATGGATATGGCGATTACCTCTGATAATATCGGTATGATGTGGGTATTTATTGAACTCTCAACTCTTTTGAGTGCGCTGTTGATTTCGCATCACAATTCAAAACACGCATTGGAAGCAAGTTGGAAGTACGTTTTTATCTGTTCAATCGGTATCTCTTTAGCTTTTGCCGGAATAGTTTTCCTCTCAATTGCCACTAACGGGGTGCTTGATTTCAGCAAAATGCAGATAGATGAAAGCAAGCTCCTGGCAGTAAAAATTGCCATTCCGTTTTTGATTGTCGGGTTCGGTACCAAAGTCGGTTTGGCTCCGGTGCATAACTGGCTGCCCGATGCACATAGTGAGGCACCGGCACCGGTTTCGGCATTATTGTCAGCAACTTTGCTTAATAGTGCTTTGGTTGCGATTATTGCTTTCTACGATGTTTTGCAGAAAGCACAAATCGAAGTTTTGAGCAAATTCAGTTCAAACTTGTTGTTGATTATGGGATTTCTCTCGCTTTTGATTGCAGGGGTATTTATCCTGAAAGCGGATAATTTTAAACGCATGCTGGCTTACTCCTCAATTGAAAATATGGGTATTATCGTGATTGCTTTGACTTTGAATAAATATTGCATGAATATCCATTTGATCGGGCACTCGCTTATCAAGTGTGCATTGTTCCTCAATGCTGGAAATATTTTGAGTTTGTATGGGACTAAAGAGTTGCCGAAGGTCAGAGGGTTATTGAAAATTCATCCGCTTACAGGTTATATTTGGCTTTTCGGAATTATTGCGATTCTGGGCGGCGTGCCATTTACCTTGTTTGTGAGTGAATTTTTAATAATGGGAGAACTTTTCAGTGAAAATGTTTATTTGACATTGCTTTTTGCCGTGTTACTGACAATCATTATGTTCGGCATGGGAAGCAAGATGCTTTACATGCTCCGTGGACAAATCGAGAATACCGAAGAGTGCAAAGCAAGAAAACTTGGTATATTGGCATATACTCCGAGTATTTTGCTTTTGATTTTGTCAATAGCAGTAAGTGTGGTAAATGTAATTATGTTGGTGAAGGGGGCTTAAATGATTGAGTTATCTAATAATCAGGTAGTAGATATTGCGGCTCTGGAAATTACAGAGTACGATCAATTAGCGGAAGTATGTGCGAAAAATAAGTTCAGATGTGTCAATTCATGCGTGATTCCTTATGAATATGATTCAGAGGGCGAATTGAAGAAAATACAAGTGTTTTATGTAGTAAGCAATAATCTCTTTTATTTCCTCACTTCGGCAGTGCTTGAATTGGGCAAAGAATACAACTCGATCGGTGCGAAATTGGCAAGTTGGGTGAATTTTGAGCGTGAAATATATGAAGATTACGGCGTGAGGTTTGTAAATCATCCTTTCTTGAAACCGGTCAGATTCAGCCATAATCGGGCAATCGATATGGAGTTGAAGGATTATCCGTTTTTCAAAATCAATGGAGAAGGCATTCACGAAGTCGGAGTAGGACCGGTGCATGCAGGTGTGATTGAACCCGGACACTTCCGTTTCATGTGCCGAGGCGAGAAAATCGACCATTTGGAAATTCAACTCGGTTATCAGCATAGAGGGATCAGCGAATTATTGAAAAATAAGTCAATTCTGAAACTTAAAACCATTATAGAGAGTATCGCCGGGGATTCGACGGTAATTAATAGTACACTCTATGCTTCCGCTATTGAAGCTTTGGCAAAAATTCAGATTCCGGCACGAGCTGCGGCAATCAGAGTTATTGGAATTGAATTGGAAAGAATCGCTTTGCATTTTTCAACTTTGAGCGGTATTGCCAATGATGTGGCTTATCTTACCGGGGCGGCGTTTGCCGGTGCGACAAGAACTTATGTAATTAATAGCTTGCAGAGCATTTGCGGTAATCGTTTCGGTCATGGTTTAATCGGTATCGGCGGAGTGAATTTCGATATTGATGATAAGTTGCGTGATGAATTGCTTGCTACGCTTACCATGGTGCTTGATCGTGCGGAAACTCTCGAAAAAAATATGCTTAATTCTTCCAGCGTTTTGTGCCGTTTGGAGAATACCGGTATCGTTAGTTGCGATGTTGCCAGAAGTACCGGATTTACCGGGGTTACTGCCAAAGCGGCAGGGTTGAATATTGACAGCCGCCGTCACATGGGAAATAGTTTTTACAATAAGTATAGCGATGAGCTTTTTGAGAATGCAACTCGCAACGGCGATGTCCATTCCAGAGCATGTCAACGCTTTGCCGAGATTAAAAGTTCGCTCAAAATGGTGATCGATATGTTGAAAAATCTGCCGGAGGGAATGATAAAAGCCGAATTTGATTTAGGACAAATCCAAGTTGCTCCGAAAAGTTTGGTTTTCAGTTTCGGGGAGGGGCCGAGAGGCGAAAACAGCCATTTGATTGTAACTGATGACAAGGGCGAAAAAGCCTTGTCGTATGTGCCGAGAGATCCGTCTTTCCTTAATTGGTTGGCATTGGCATTGTCGGTTCGGGGTAATCAGATAAGCGATTTCCCGATTTGTAACAAGAGTTTTGATTTATCATACTGCGGGAGTGACCTATGAAGTACGCAATTCAATTATTTTTGAAACAAAAAAAACAGTATATCCCGGACATTTTTCAGGCAAAAGTGCATGAGAAGTTTCGTGGATTTATCCATCATGACAAAAGTAAGTGCAATAGTTGCCGCAAGTGTATAGAATTATGCCCCGCAGAGGCGATTAATGAGGATTATTCCGTCGATTTGGGCAAGTGCCAATTCTGTAACGAGTGTGTGCTTAATTGCCCCGAAAAAGCATTGAGTTTCTCTAATTTCCACCATACTGCGGCAACTGCCAGAGAGAATTTGATTATTCCAAGCGGTATGACCGAAGAGGAGTTTGCGAAAAAGGCAATCGAAGTAAAAGAGGAGATTGTTCGGATTTTCGGACGCTCACTTAAACTTCGCAATGTTTCAGCAGGCGGCTGCAATGGTTGTGAACTTGAACTTAATGCGACAGGCAATGTAAACTTCGATATCGGTCGCTACGGTATTGACATTGTGGCATCTCCTCGTCATGCCGACGGGGTGATTGTTACCGGGCCGATGAGCGAAAATATGGCTTTTGCTTTGGAGAATACCTTGAAGGCGATTCCTGACCCCAAAATTGTGATTTTGATGGGAAGTTGTGCGATTTCTGGCGGAGTTTTTGCCGGAAGTTCAGCGATTAATCGTGATTTTTTGCGAGACAAAGATATTGCGCTCTACATTCCCGGTTGTCCTGCACACCCCCTGACTGTGGCGGTCGGAATTTTGAATATGCTGGGTAAAAAATCAAAATAGTTTAATTTAATGAAAATTTGTTTTATTTTAACTGAAATTGCCAATGGCGGTGCCGAGAGAGTGGTATTGAATTTGTGTCAATACTACTTGTCTTGTGCCGATGAACTATCTTTGATTGCCCTAAAAAAGATTGATGAAAACAACTCAATTTATCAGGAATTTAAGTTGCTTAATTTGCCGATTTATTCATTGAATATGAGCAAATTCAGCTTTTTCAGTTTCAGCAAACTTAATTCAATTGTGAATGAAATTAAGCCTGATGTGATTCATAGTCATCTTTTTCACGGCAATATTTTGTCAAGATTTATTAAACGCTCGCCCAATAAGTTTCGGTTGGTTAATACAATTCATATTATGGAGTATCGGAAAAGTGCATTTTGGCGTTTTTGGCTTGACCGAATAACTTTTAATCGGTGCGAAGTTCATACTTCGGTTGCGCTCTCAACAGCAGAGTTTCACGCAAAAAAACTTCATGTGCCTGCTGATAGATTTAAAATTATCCCTAATGGGATTAATTTACCACGCAAACTTACAGACAGTGAACTTGCAAATTTCAGTAACGCCTTTAACTTAAACAAGTTCGACAGAATTTTAGGAAGTGTAGGCAGACTTAATCACCAGAAGGGATTTGACCGATTAATTGAGCTACTCCCTGCTATCGAAAAGGTAATCCCTGACGGAGAAAAATGGGCTTATTTGCTTATCGGTGATGGTACAGAGAAAGAAAAATTGGAGAATTTGAGCAGCAAATATCATTCGGATAAAATTGAAGTGATTTTTGCGGGATTCCATGCTGAAGCAAACTCATTGATTGCCTTGTTTGATTGCTTTGTCATTCCGAGCCGCTCTGAGGGGTATCCGCTGGTTCTGCTGGAAGCAATGTCGCACGGAGTGCCGATGGTGGTTAATAATGTAAGTTGTATTGTTGAGGCTCTTGGTGATTACCCGAATGGAGAAGTTATAGACTTTTTCCATGATGTCCCAAGCGAAATTGCCGATAAGATAAAAAAATCTGCACAGAAAAACAAAATTCAATACAGCAATATAACTTCGGTCGCTGAAATGGCTGAAAATTATAAAAAATCGGCGTATTTATAAGAATTTTTTATAAAAAATTAAAAAAAATGATTATTTTTTCGCTTTTTAAGATTGAAATTTCTGTTTTTTAGGATATACTACAAATAGATATTGAAATAGTGGCAAGAAAAGTAGTTTGAAAAAACTACACACCTCCCCCTCCCTTTCTTGCCACTATTTTTTTAGTTTGCAGCGGGGTAACTTCCGAGAATTTTGAAAAATTCACACATAGTTTGGAGTTCAGAGAGGGCTTTTGCTACATTTTCGTCTGATTCATAACCTGCAAAGTCGATGAAAAAGCAGTAATCATCCGTCGGAGCAAATGGGCGGCTTTCAATTAAACTCATAGAAATATTATTGTCATAAAATGGTTTCAAAGCCTGATACAATGCACCGCTGCGGTTTTTCAGAGTGAAACAGATGGAAGTTTTGTCATTCTCGCTCTTTTGGTTGCGATTTTTAGAAATATTGATAAATCTGGTTTTGTTGTTCGGATTATCCTCAATATTTTTTTCAATAATCGGAATTTCATTGGCTTCGGATAATAATTTACTGCCGATTGCTCCGGAGAATTTATCTTTTTTGGCATACTCAATTGCCATAGCGGAACTTCCGCACTCAATGGCTTCTGCCTGTGGTAATTGAGTTGCGATATAATTTCTGCATTGCCCCAGTACTTGGGGGTGACTGTAAACATATTTAATCTCATTTTTTCCGCATTGACCGATGAGGTTATGCTCGATTCGGACAAAAAATTCCGAATTGATTCGCAAATCAGAGAGGCGTAAAGTATCCAAAGTTTGATTAACTACCCCCTCAATTGAGTTCTCAACCGGGATACAGGCGTAATCAGCAAGATTTTTCTGCACAAGAGAAATTGCTTCGGAGATACTTTTTACCGCTTTAAATTCGACGCCGTGCCCAAAATTCTGCAAAACTGCCTGTTGCGAAAAAGTCCCGTTCGGCCCCAAAAAGGCGATAGTTAAGGGATTTTCCAACCGAATTGCGCCGGAGATGATCTCTTTGTAAATGGCATAGAGGGTATCTTTGTCTAATCTGCCGTCAGAGTAATCGGATAATTTTTGCAGGAGTTTTTTCTCTCTCTCCGGAACATAAATTGGCAAGTTTGCCGCCTTTTTTATTTTGCCGATTTCTTGGACATAAGAGTATCGTTCGACAATGCAATCGACAATCTTTTTGTCCACTTTATCAATTAAATCACGATATTTTTCGATATTTTTCATAAAAAATCCCTTTTTTTTGCTAATAAATATAGCACACTTATTGACTTTATCAAGTTTTGATGTTATCTTATGTAAAATAAAATTTTAAAAAAGGAAAAAATAGTGAAAAAAATAGTTTACAGTTTTGTGTTTGCAGTTTTTGTAATGATGTTAAGCGGCTGTGTCCATGAAGCAATTATTGATGACACTCCTAAAGAGTTGACCGATGTCGATTTTATTAGAATTGACAAACTTGCATCGCTTCATGCGCAGGAGCAGAATTCAGTCATGGAGTTAAGCGGGGCGGATTTGGCTTACGCTATGAAGTATTTTCAGCATTTTTCAGAAGTGCTTGCATTGGCGCAAGTTAATGCGGTATTGATAAAAGTTGACAATTTGGAGCAGCTGAATATCCACTCTGCGGAGAATAAGAATTTTATTGAGTTCGTCAACCTTTTAAGTTACTACAAAATCAATGTGATTTATGAGTTTGATTTGGATAAACTTTTGGTTGATTTCAAAGAGAATATGACCAAAGAAGAGGAGTTGGAGTATTCTGAATATTTGAAAGAAGAATTGGCAGAGATGCTTGAATTTTTTAACTCGTTCGATGATAAGTCCAAAATTGCGACTTTGTGTTTCACGATGAAACTTCCGACGGTGCAGGATTTGCAGATAAAATCAAAAAAAGGCGGTTTTTTAGACCGCGCAGGTAATAATTCCTACGGATTTGAAAAGGATAATCAGCAGGCATTTGATAAAGCATTAATCAAATTGAATTTCGCCCGTAAGTTTTTCGGGTTGGAGCAGTTGATTTGGAAGGTTGATTTGACTGAAATTACCCTCGGTCTTGCGGATAAATTGCTGAATCGCAAAAAACTTGACTTCGAGATTTTGCCAATAGTGGATATGATGATTTTCCAAATTGATTTTGCTGAATACAAATCTCGTGCGCCGCAAATTTCAGGGGTCGGCAAAATCAGCAAGTCGGTTATGATAGAAGTGAATTTGCCCGAAAAAATTGTCTGGGATAACTTTATCAACGATGCCGGGTCAGTGATTAATGAATCGCTGAAAAATGAGTCTTTCGGCGGAATGATTTTCAATAATTACGGGATATTTTACAAAATTTGGCGTTTTGATTCCGCCAATAGTGCAGAAACAGGAGTTGCTAAATGAGAAAAATGTTGCGTTTTTTGATATTGGTTGCAGTTGTAACTTTTTGCGCTGCATGTGATTCCAATGATAATAAAAAAATGAATCACCCCAAATTGGTCAAAGGGGAATTGTTGCGATCCAAAGGGGAATTTCAGGAGGCAATTAAGTATTACAAGCAGTATTTGGAAAAAAAACCTCGCTCATCGTATGTGCATTTGAAAATTGCAATTATTTATGATGAGCATTTGAATGACCCGATTTCGGCAATTTATCATTATCGTGAGGTGCTGAATTTATCCGGCAGCGCACAGGAAAAAGCACAGGCGAAAATGTGGCTTGAATTGTGCGAGAAAAGATTGAATTCTCCGGAAAAATCAGCGGTCGTTCCGGTGGTCGATTTGCCGAAAAAAGAACCTCGCCAAATCGTCAGACAACCCCAAAAAAATGAAGTGCCGAAAACTCCGGATGCTCCATCCGGACAAGCAAAAGCACAAGAGAAAGTTACTCAAACTTCGGAAGCACCAGTTTCTCCAAGTGCAGCGGTTAAGCAAAGCGATGATTTGCCCCCGATGTCTTATGAACCTGCCAAAGATGAGTTTCCAAAGGAATATGTGATACAACGAGGTGATACTTTAAGCGGAATTAGTAAGAAATTTTATGGAACAACTCGTCATTACAAAAAGATTATGAAAGCCAATGGACTTGCTAACGCCAATCAGTTAAAAGTCGGTAAAAAGATAGTAATACCGAAAATAGACTAAAAAAAAATCATTATTGATTTGCAAAATTTTATTTTGGATTTATTTTATAGAAGGTGTATGTTTTTTTTGATAAAAAGGTTGTAAAATGCAAAAAGGAATTAAATTTTTATTATTGCTTGTGATTGCGGTTGTTTTGAATGGTTGTATATTCTATACAAATCCGCAAGTAAGTTACTATGATATAAATCAAGTTGATACTTCTGAATTGCCGAAAGTGGAAGTTTTGTCAGGTGTGGTTAAATTTAACCAATTCCGCAATTTGGCACCGGTCGGAAACAATTTTATATACTCCGGCAATGACGGGTTACAGGAAATTGATGATTGCAATGTTTGGATTCAATCCCCGGAACGGATGATTCAGAGAAAATTTGTTTCGCTCATTGAGTGTGATAATAATGCCGGAAAAGTTTATGAAATTAATGGCGTATTGTATGACTTCGCTATCAATAGCGGTTCTCTTTCTTGTGCCGCAGCAATGAAGTTCAGTGTGAAGGTAATTACTGACAAGGGAACTGAAACTTATGATTTCAGTTATCAGAAAAGCAAGAAAATCTCCGACATCAAACCGGGAACTTGTGCAGTTGCCATGGCGGAAATTGTCGCAGAGATTGCTAATGAATTGCAAAAAGAATTAACAAAATTTTAAAATAATAATTACGGAGAAAAATTATGGAAAACTTGAATGTACCCCCCGCAAATCATGTAAAAGTTTTGGGCGGACAAGGCTGGGTCGGTTTGATTGACCACCTCGGAACTGAATCTACAATTGTGAATGCTGCTCGTGTGTCTTTCGGCAAAATCAAAACCGAAATGGATGACAAAGATGTAAAACTTTTGCAGTATTTGATCGAAAATAAACATACCAGTCCTTTGGAACACATGGTTTTTACTTTCAGTGTACATTGTCCTTTGTTTATCCGTGGTCAGTGGCATAGACACCGTACTTGGTCATACAACGAAATTTCTCGTCGTTACACTGAAATTAATATGGAATTCTATACCCCTGAAAAATTGAGACGCCAGGCAGAAAGCAACCGTCAGGCTTCTTTCGCGGACGAGAATTTTCAGGACGAAGCATTGCGTCAGATGATTGCTGAACACAACCAGAAATCTTTGGAACTTTATGAAAACTTGCTTGAATCAGGCGTTTGCCGTGAGCAGGCTCGCGGAGTTTTGCCGCAGAATATGATGGTTACTTTCTGGGGAACAGTTGATTTGTCCAACTTGCTCCACTTCCTTGAACTCCGTGATAGCGATCATGCACAGTGGGAGATTAAAGAATATGCTATGGCTATCAAAAAACTTATCAAGCCTTATATCCCCAATGTCGCAAAATATTATGAAGGCAAAGGACAGACTTGGTAAAAATGGCTTTTGCTTCGGATAATTTGCCTGAAATTGCTTTGACTATGGGCGATGCTGCCGGAATTGGACCGGAATTGCTGGTAAAGGCGGTTGAATCTCCGGAGTTTAAGAAGCGTGCAAAATTTGTTTTGTACGGCGAGAAAGAACTTTTGGAGAAGGCTTTCCGACTTTTTGGCAGCGAGGCAGATGGTAACGAAGTAAAAATTATTGAATGCTCCAAAATCCTCAATGCTGAATCTTTGGAGGTCGGAAAAGCATCAAAAGAGTGCGGATTTGCGGCTTATGAAGCGGTAAGGAAGGCAACTCTGGATGCTATTGACGGCAAAGTTGCAGCGATAGTTACCGCTCCGATGAATAAATATTCAGTTAATCTGGCAGGAATAAATTTCTCCGGACATACTGAATTTATTGCGGAACTCTGCAAGTGTAAGGAGTTCGCTATGATGCAGTCAAGCGGAAAACTGCATGTCGCATTTGTGACAACCCATATCCCGATTGCACAGGTGGCGGAGAATATTACAGAAGCAAGAGTTGAACTGGTTGCGAAACTTCTTTGGCAAGTTCTTGTTCAGGAGGGAGTTAAGAATCCTGAACTGGCTATTATGGCACTTAATCCTCATGCCGGTGAGAATGGCTGCATGGGGCGTGAAGATGAGGAGATCACCCGCAAGGTTATTGATAAATTGCGTAAAGATGGGTTGCAAGTTGCCGATATGGCGGTGCCTGATGTGATTTTTGCTAACGGCAATTACTTGAAATATGACGGAATTGTTTCGATGTATCATGATCAGGGGCATATTCCTTTTAAGATGTTGGCTTTTTCGAGTGGAGTTAATTCGACTTTGGGGTTGCCGATTATCAGAAGTAGTCCCGATCACGGCAGTGCCTTTGATATTGCCTGGCAGGGGAAAGCCGATACCGGGAGTTTTTTTGCGGCGATAGATTTGGCGATTAAACGGGCAAATGGCAGCAGGAAGTAAAATTATTACTTTGGGAAATAGTAAAATTATGTTATTAAAAGCAGGAAAAATTTTAATTTTGACAGGTTTGATTTTGTCAAGCCTGCTGCTTCGTGCCGAAAATAACAAAACGCCCGAAAAGAATGAACTTGATTCAGTTTTGGCATCTGTTAATGGCGAGCCGATTCTTTTAAGTGATGTGATTTTGGAGTCGGCGAAAGATGAGAATATTTTGTCCGCCGCTTTGGATGCCGAGAAGGCAAAAGAGATTATTTTGGAGATGCGGAAAAACTTGGTGGATGAGATTATCAACCGCAAACTTATTTTGGCGGAATACGAGAATGGAACTTTTCGCATACCGGAGGAGTATGTTAATAATGCTATCGATGATATTGCCAGAAAATCTAACTATTTCAGCAGAAAAAAATTCTATCAGGCTTTGCGGGAAAATGGTATCGCACTTCACGAATTCAGAGATTTGATTAGAGAACGGGTAATTGTCGAATACTGTGTCGGCAGAAAATTGTATAATCATGTAAGTATTTCTCCTAAAAAGGTTTACGAGTATTATCAAGCTCATAAGGCTGATGAATTTACAACTCCCGACAAAATTGAACTTTCGATGGTTTTTATAGACAAAAATCGTGCAGACTTCAAGGAAGTTGCAGAAAAAGTTACTGCGCTTTTGGCATCTCGTCCGACAGATTTCCCACAATTGGCAAGTGAATACTCAAACCATGAAAACAGTCGGAAAAATAACGGTGTTGTCGGATTTTTTGCCATTGATGAGATTCGTGAAGAATTTAAGCCATTCGTGAGAGATCTCCGAATCGGTATTGTTTCGGAAGCAATTGAAACCGAGGAGGGAATTTATTTCCTGGTGGTTAATAAAGTTGAGAAAGGGCGTGAGATTCCTTTGCGTGAGATTGAACCGGAATTGCGCAAGAAACTTGAAGTTAAAGCAAGAGAAAAAGTCTACAAGGACTACATAAAATATTTAAGAAGTAATGCAATTATAGAATATTATTTTTAGAATTTAAAAAATAGGAGTTATTATTATGAAAAAAATCGCAAAAGTTTTGATGTTGGTTTTGACTGTGGCTGTCATGTCCGGTTGCGCAAGAAAAGTCGTAGTGAGTGAAGTCCTCCAAATGCAGATTGATGACAAACTCTATACAAAATACAATATCTGGTACACCAATGCCGAGGAAATTGATTGCCTCAATATCCAGCAAGGAGAAATTCTCCCTATCGGTACCGAGGTGGAAATTGTTGATTGTGACGAGAAAAAGGTTGTTTTCGTCGATGTGGCAACAAATAAGAGTTACACCATTAAATTCAATCGTGGTGAACGCATGTGCAATATGCAGGAATTTGTGCAGATGACCTTTACTGTCATGCCGCTTGAAAAACTCCTCGAAGGCATTTCTCCCGAAGTCGTAGAGAATATCAAAAATGCCAAGGTTGTACAGGGGATGACCAAGAAGGAAGTTGAGTTGGCTTATGGTCCTGTGCCGCCGATTTTCACTCCCGACAAGCGTAATATTACCTGGATGTATCCGATGCAGAAAAATCGTTATGTCCGTTTGATTTTCCGTGGCGACAAACTCAGAACTATTTTGGATTTGTACAATGACGCTAAATAAGAAGACAATTCTCGTTACCGGTGCGGCAGGTTTCATCGGTGCGAATCTCTGTCGAGAACTGCTTAAAAATCCCGATAACTTCGTTATTGCGATAGATAATTTCTATTCCGGCAAAGCAGAGAATATCGCAGACTTGCAGAATTTGGAGAACTTCCGTTTTGTCGAGCATGATATTATTACGCCGATTGATTTTGCGGATAAAATTGATGAAATTTATCACTTGGCGTGTCCTGCTTCTCCGCCTTTTTATCAAAAAGAACCGATTTTTACTTCAAAAACTTGTTTTTGCGGTTCATTGAATATGTTGGAACTTGCAAAAAAATATAATGCCGGAATTCTCCTTACTTCCACCAGTGAAGTCTATGGTGAGCCTTTGCAGCATCCGCAAGAGGAGTCTTATCGGGGCAATGTCAATCCAAATGGAATCAGAAGCTGTTATGATGAGGGCAAAAGAATTGCCGAAAGTCTGTTTTTTGACTATCACCGCCAATATCAGACAAAGATAAAAGTTGTGCGGATTTTTAATACTTACGGTCCATTTATGCGTTATGATGACGGGAGAGTGGTAACAAACTTCATTATGCAGGCACTTAATAATGAAGATATTACCGTTTTCGGCGATGGCAAGCAGACCAGAAGTTTCTGTTTCGTCGATGACTTGGTAAGAGGTTTAATATTGATGATGAGTTCCGAAGCAGATTTTACCGGACCTGTCAATTTAGGCAACCCCCACGAAGTCGATATGCTTGAAATTGCGGAACTTATAATCTCTCTCACTGCTTCAGAGAGCAAACTTGTTTATAAACCGCTTCCATCAGATGACCCGACTCGGAGAAAACCCGATATTTCATTAGCAAAATCACGATTAAACTGGTCTCCACAAGTGCCTTTGGCAGAAGGAATCAAAAAAACAATCAATTTTTTTAAAAAATGATTTGCTTTTTTATTTTTTCGTGCTATATTATTAGTACACTTAGGCAGGACGGAACATCGTTCTGCATTTAATAATTTTGCGACTCCCGAAAATATGGGGTGGCGGTAAAAGCTGTGAGGAGGGGGACTCCTCGGCGATAATGTCAATTACCGTTGCGGTTCGGTGGGGAGAGAGGTTATTTTATATATCTAAGTGGGCGTATAGCTCAGTTGGTTAGAGCGTCACGTTGACATCGTGAAGGTCGCAGATTCGAGTTCTGCTACGCCCACCATTTTTTTTGTCTGAAATTCTTGGGGTTTATCTATAAAAAAGAGTTTGTCTAAAAACAAGTCAGTCTTTGCAAATAAATTTGCAGACTGTCTTTTTTTTATTCAAATCTTTCTACTTGCGTAGAAACTCTTTTTTATAGATTGCGTTGCGTTACTCGACCATACGGTCTTGCATTACTCACGCACAACGCTTGATGCGTGGTCCTATCCCCGCTACCAATAACTATTCCGCCAGTCACTCGATTGGCTTTTTTCTGTAAAAACTTGATAAATATATAAAACTCATAATTTTTCTTGTTTTATTATTTGCAAAA